>CAINOM010000498.1 GCA_903851455.1 uncultured Bacteroidota bacterium
ATATTGATGTCCTGCAGTTGCTGTGTATCCAGTTTACCATTCAGCCAGTCGAGCATCGCGGGCACCTGCTGTATGCGTATACCATGCGCCAGGCAATTGTCCACGAGGTCGTTTAGCTTGCCTTTCTCCATATGTTTATTGGCAAGGATCAGCAATTCTACCCCTTCATGCCGAAGCTTCATCAGGCTGGCTTCGCTGGTATTGTAAATCGGTATTCCCTCAAGCAGTTTTCCTGCAGTGCTGAACGAATCGTCAAGAAACGCTACAACCTGCATATCTCCGTTTGGCAGGCTGTTCATCACTTTCTTTATGTGCAGGCCATCGGCAGAAGTATCATAAACCACTACTTTCTTCTTCAGTAGCTTATCACCACCCTGTGAAAGTGATTTGTAAAAATTGAAGCAATACCGTACTGCAAGACGATAAGAGATAATACCAAAGGTGGTAATAAAGAAATTGATGGCAACGATCTGTAGCGTAAAGTAGTTGCCATTCTTTAGCACAAACGTATTAAGTACGACATACAGGAATGCAGCGATCGCATTTACCATCACCAACCGTGACGTGTCCTCGAGATTGGTGAAACGGACAATGCCGGCATAACTTTTAAATATGTAAAAAAGAACTGCATTGATCACAAGTACTACTCCCATCATAAACCGCATACCAATGCTCACATGCTCCCAATTAAAATTCATTTTAAGCATTCTCGATATGAAAATGCAAAAACAAACCAGGAACAGGTCGAACAAAAAAACTAACCAACGAGGAAGTATACGTATTTTATGCGCCATAGAAGTCCATTTAAGCCGTGCTGATATTCTCTAAATCTGATCTGTAGGGTCCTCTATACAATAATACAAAAACTTTGTCCGGAAAAATAGCATTAACAGTGAATTAATCTCCGATTTGTAACCAATTACTAATCCGAACAAAATATTATACAATAATAGCAAACAATCTGTTAATTCCCTAACCGTTAACATAACAAATATCGCACCAATTTTTTCAATTGCACTGCTCCCCGCATGAAATAATCCTTATAAATCTTATCTTGCAGTATGGATACTAATAAGCAACCAACACCAGCAGGCGACAAAAAAACCGCCGCTCCTGCGAAAAAAGCAGGTCCTGTAAGGCTTCCTTCCAAGCCAATATCATTTTCTAACCACCCTACCGCGAAAGGCGGAAAGCAGGCAAAAACGATGGTAAACAAGAGCAAAAAAGGCGGAGTGAACCTGATGAAGAAATTATCGGGAATGTAGACTACCCTGCTCCCAACCTGAGCATTGCATTATCTATCGACTGAAAGAAATCATTCGGCTGGAAAGTTCGCCAGTTAGGGCTATCCATGAGTGTGATATAGTAATCTATGTGCGACCGGTGAAAATCGTACTGGGTTTGTGATGGCATGTTGATGGCAACGATCCACCCGCCGTCATCCTTTATGTCCTCGCTCCACTCCTCGTAGTAGTCCGTGTCACTGCTGTGAAAATTGAGTACATTCTCTGTAATGAGTATGTATTTGGCAATGCCTTTTGCAACCATCAGGTCTATCACAGATCTTTTCAGGTGCATCACATCATTTTCCACCGCGTCATTCCACTCTCCTATCAGCTCTATAATGGCGTAACTGAGTTCGTAATCTACAAACAGCACTTTCAGGTATAGTGTCTTCGAACCGAATTCATCCCACTGGGGATGTATATAATAGTTGTACACCGTGTTCGAATATTCAAACTCGCTGTGCTCAACACCGTAAAAGGGAGATAACTCATCCTCTTCTGAATTATATAAATGCCGCCAGTTGTAAAACGGTTCTATCTCATGCATTCTGACAAATAATGTACCGGTTCAAAAGTAACGATAAACTGGGAAAGGAGTACCAAACAGGCTGCTTGCGATAAAAAATCAATGGCAACCACATAACGAACAAACCAAAAATACACAGCGGCGCAAATTTTGCGCCGCTACATAATTCTCCGTATAAGTGATGGTAAAACCTTAATTCTTCACAAAAGTCCTTGCGCCTATTTTCATTCCATCCTTGACAAATAATACCGAATACACCCCCGACGCAAGCCGGGAAACATCAATCGTGCCCTTACCATCTGCAAGCAGGCAGCCCTGGATATCTTTGCCCAGCATATCGTATAGCTTCACGCTAACCTCTTCACTATTATTCAGGCCCTTAATCTGAACATACACCTTTGAGTCCGCAGGGTTCGGGAACAATGCGAATGTCAAATTCGCTACCGACGTATGAGCCACTTCAACCGAAGGTGGTGTTCTGTAATAAGTCTTCTGCAGGCAGCCACCATGTGTTGTCAATACCCAGTAAAAATTGCTCGCAAAATCAGGCGATGGCGCGTTATAGGTTTGTGAGGTTGCCCCGGGTATCAGCGTTGAGTCAAGGGTCAGGCCGTAATCATAGCCCCACTGGTAGCTGTCCGCAGACCCATCGGTACATGTAAACTCCGGAGCGGAATAAGTTACCCCGGCGCTCGGAGCCACCGACGAACCTACATTAGCTATAAAAGTATCGGTAACCACACACCCGCTCAGGAAGAACTCACTGGTAACCGTAATCGTAGCTGTGCCCGCTGATGGGAAGGAAACAAGTAAATTCTGCTTATTTCCGCTCATTGCAAATATCTGCGCATTAAATGCATTCCATGTATACTGAAATCCCGGCGGCTCAGGAACCCCTGCACCCACATTCATATACTGGGTATTACTGCAAAGGTCTGCACCCGGGTGTACAGATATATGAGGATGCGCCGGGATATCATTAATAATAACGGAAGTCCATGCAGTTGATGCGCAAGAGCCAAACACTGTATATATTATGGTATCAAGGCCGGGAACAAGACCAGTAAATACACCATCTGCACTCACGGAGCCCAGCGGATTAGTAACCAACCATGTGCCGCCTGCTGTACTGTTACTTAGTGTATCTGTAGCATTCGGGCATACTGAGTTGGCTCCGGTAATATTTTCCAGTGTCACCCCTAACCCGACCGTTATGGGGAAGGTCGTCATTGCACTACTGCAGAAACGGGTAACCTTGTAGGTGATCGTATCGTTGCCCACTGCTACCGCAGTCACCAGGCCAGTCACAGGGTTCACAACTGCTACCGATGGATCGCTGCTGGACCATACGCCACCTGGTTCACTATCTGTTAGTGTAATAGATGACCCAAGGCATACAGATGAATAACCACCTATCGCACCCACCACGGCCATAGGCGAAATAGTAACCAGGACAGTTGCGGAACAACCACCAGACAGTGTGTACGATATCTCCGCTGTGCCCGCCGACACCGCCGTTATGTGACCAGTGACAGGTGATGCAAACGCCACACCAGGATCACTGCTCGACCAGGTACCACCGCCTATAGAATCACTGAAGTTGACGGAATTCGGCACACAGAAATAAGTAGTTCCAACTATGTCACCAGGGCTCTGGGTAACGGTAACCACAGCGATCGCATGGCAAACAGAGCTGAGGCTGTAAGTTATCGTAGCAATCCCCGGAACCTCTCCGAAAACGATACCAGAAGAAGAGCCCACAGTTGCAATAGATGCATCACTGGTCGTCCAGTGCCCGCCGGTAGAGCCGTCGTTCAGCCTTACCGTGTCGCCGGTGCATATATGATTTGAGCCAGTCACATCCGCCGGCGTTGAATTCACAGAAACGGCAAACAAAGCTTTACAACCTGATGCAACGGTATAACTAAAGGTATCTACACCTGGCGCTATGCCTGTCACATTTCCTGCAACGTCTATGCTGGCCAGGCCATTATGTGCCAGCCAGGAGCCTCCTGTAGTGGCATCACTGAGAAATATAGATGCGCCTACACACACGACAGGAAGCCCGGTAATGGCCGCAGGCGATTGGTTGACGGTAACGGTAGTTGTTACCATACAATCGGAAGCCATTTTATAAGTGATCGTTGCTGTGCCGCCTGAGACACCAGTCACAACACCAGTTAACGACCCCGCAGTCGCGATCGCCGTATTGCTGCTGCTCCAATGCCCGCCCGAAACACCATCGCTCAGTGTGATCGATGACCCCGAACAAACAACAAAACTACTGCCGGAGATCGCAGTCGGCAGCGCATTTACTGTGATAATTCTTGTCCTTAAGCACCCTGAGCTAAGCTCATAGGTAATGGTGGCGGTTCCCGCGGCAACGCCCAAAACATCGCCGGACACAAGTCCAATCGATGCAATGGTAGAATCACTGCTGGTCCATGTGCCGCCATGAGTACCATCGCTCAAAGTAGTAAAGCTGCCGATACAGATGTTTGGCGCACCGGTGATCGGCACTGGTACCGCATTTACAAAAATACTCTTAGTTGTTTTACAACCGCCCAAAGAATATGTAATAGTAGCAGTACCGTATGCGCCGCCGGTCACCACACCTGCGCTTGTCACTGGAGCAATAACATAGCTGCTGGTGGTCCAGGTGCCGCCAGATACCGCGTCTGTCAGAGCGATAGTTCCGCCCACACAGACTGTGCTGCTGCCGGAAATAGGCGCAGGAGCGGCATTAACAGTAACGATTGCGGTTTTATAACAACTGGTACCGATTGTATAAGAAATAGTAGCGGTACCCGCCGCCACTCCGGAAACATTACCTGAGGTAAGCGCAACAAAGGCTACACCGGCATTACTGCTGCTCCAGCTGCCACCTGCCACAGGATCAGTGAGCGATGTAATGCTGCCCACACAAACCGTTCTGGTACCATATATTACTGCTGGAGAGGTCGCCACTGTAACTACTTTCGTAGCCTTGCAGCCACCCAGCGAATAAGTTATTTCTGAGGTACCAGCAGCAATGCCGGTAATCACACCGGTGCTGCCGCCAACCACGGCCACGGACAAATTGCCGCTGGTCCATGATCCACCAGCCGTTCCATCACTAAAGGTAATGGTGGAACCACTGCATACACTCCCCGTACCGCTAACGGCCGCCGGATTTACATTCACCGTAACTGTCGCTGTCCTGATACACCCTGTGCCCAACGTATAAGTAATGGTAGACGTACCCAGGGAAATACCAAATGCAACGCCGGAAGTAATACCGACCGTGCCCACAGAAGGATTGCCGCTGGCCCAGGTACCACCTGTAGAGACATCGCTCAGCGCAGAAATAAGCCCCTGGCAAACATTAAGATTACCTGCTATTACAGCAGGTAATGGATTAACCGTAACTATAGTTGTGATCCTGCACCCGGTAGGCGCAGTATACGTGATCACAGCAGTACCTGCTGCAACACCAACCACTGCCCCACTAGAAGAACCTATAGTTGCCGCAGCCGGATGTGCGCTGATCCAGGTGCCGCCGGTGGCCGCATCAGTCAAAGTAGTGTTAAGCCCCTGGCAAACGTACGCAACGCCGCCAATAGCCGGTGGCAATAGGTTAACGATGATGGTCTTCGTTGCTGTACAACCCGTGCCTAGCGTATAAATGATATTCGCAGAACCTTCGTTAACACCCGTAACGGTGACACCGCCACTTACGGTCGTGACAGTGGTATTATCGCTGCTCCAGGTACCGCCAAAAGTCACATCGCTCATCGTGATCGTACTACCGGCACATACAGCACTGGCGCCTGTAATAGCCGATGGCAGCGGATGTACAGTAAATAATACAGTCCGTATACACCCCGTACCAAGTGTATACGTGATGGTAGTCGTTCCTGCGGTTATAGCGGAGACCGTACCAGCCCCGTCTATAGTCGCCACTCCGGGATTGCTGCTGCTCCACGTCCCGCCCGCTGCCTCAGAAAGAACCGTCGTCGCCCCTATGCAAAGACCGGTCAGGCCAATGATCGGTGACGGCAAAGGATCTACAGTTACAATTGTGGTAATTATACAAGTAGTGGGTAACCGATAAGTAACAAGTGTCGTTCCCGCAGCCACGCCGGTCAATGTACCAGCCGTGAGCGCGATTGTGGCCACAGAAATGTTACTGGTAGACCATGTCCCGCCAGCCGATGCATCCGTCAGGTTTATTGCATGCCCGGTACATACTTCAACCGGGCCGGCAATAGCCGCAGGCAGCGGGTTTACCGTTACTACTGCGGTGCGCTTACATCCAGTCGGCAGTGTGTACGAAATATTGTCGGTACCGGCAGTTATTCCGGTTACAAAACCGGCACCGTCAATGCTGGCATTTCCGGAGGCATCAGCGCTCCACGTACCACCGGTCGTCGGGTCGCTCAGTGACGTCATTAGTCCGGCGCACACGCGCATATAGCCGGCAATGGAATTTGGCAATGGATTTACGGTGATATTTAATATCGTTTTACAACCGGCCGCAAGCGAATAAGTAATATTCGCAGCACCCGCTGCACTGCCGGTCACTGTGCCCGTTGCTGAGCCTACAGTGGCTACAGAGGTTGGCGAACTGGTCCAGGTGCCGCCCGCAACACCATCGCTGAGCGCCATCGTGCTGCCGGAGCATAATGCCGTCGGCCCTGAAATAAGCGACGGTGATGCGTTCACCGTGATCGTGGCCGTAGCAACACATCCATCCGTCAACGAATAACTGATCGAGGTAGTTCCTGCATGAATACCATTTATAGTTCCGGTGCCCGGCCCGATCGTAGCAATGGAGGGATCTGCCACACTCCAGGTCCCGCCCGGTGTGCCATCGATTACGGTAAGATAAGCGCCTTCACAAATGCCATAAATACCTGTAATAGCATGCGGGGTGGCATTCACAGATAAAGTGGTCATCGTCGAGCATCCTGTACCGAGCTTGTAAGTGATCGTAGCAACTCCTACGCCTATGCCTACTGCAAGTCCGCTCGACGAACCGATCGTGGCAACAACACCCGGAGTAGCCGCCCATGTGCCTCCGCCCGTGGCATCACTCAGCGAAGTACTGAAGCCGGTGCAAACAAAAGGAGCGCCAGTGATCGCAACAGGCAAAGGATTGACAGAAACCGTCTTGGTCCGGATACAACCGGTAGCTGCAGTATAAGTAATGATGGTCGTGCCTGCGCTCACGGGTATAAGTGTACCCGTTCCAGTGATATCAGCAACAGCCGGTGTGCCCGAACTCCAGGTACCACCGCCGGTGGCGTCGCTTAAGGTAGCCGTACCACCCATGCACACCGCGGTAGTCCCGCTGATAGCAGCGGGTAAGGCATTTACAACAACGGTAGTAGTAGTTTTACAGCCTGTGGGAAGTGTATACGAAATAAGAGCAGTGCCCGCAAGTATGCCTGTTACATTGGCCAACGCATCAACGGTAGCTATACTTACATTGCTGCTGCTCCACGCCCCACCAGCTGCCGCATCAGTCAGGGAGGTAACAAGCCCCGAACATACACTCGTCGTTCCGGTAATGGCCGGCGGCAATGGGTTCACTGTTAGTGTCACAAAAGCAGCACAACCCGTGCCAAGAGTGTAGGTAATATTCGAGGTACCTGCTCCCAGGCCAGATGCAGCACCAGTCCCGGTTATTGTAGAAATAGAAAGGTCACTGCTGCTCCAGGTGCCGCCTGTTGGGGTATCGCTGAAGGTTGTGCTGGCCCCGATACATACATGCCTTGTGCCGGAAATAACAGCAGGTAATTGGTTCACCGTCACCACCCGTGTCGCGCGGCAACCCGTCGAAAATGAATAGCTGATCACAGAAGTACCCGCGCTGCTACCCGCTACATTACCAGAGGCGTCAACACCAGCAACGGCTACTGTCCCGGAACTCCAGTTACCGCCGGCTGATGCATCGGTAAGCGTAGTACCGGCGCCCACACACATACTTGCCACGCCCGTGATCGCAGCAGGCGTAGGATTGATCGTCATCACAACGGTAGTGATACACCCCGTACTTGCCTGCTGATAGCTGATAGTCGGATTACCCGTGCCCACTGCTGCGACAAACCCGGTGCCCGATATAACGGCCAGGGTAGCATCGCTGCTGCTCCAGGTACCGCCGGTTACAGCATCTGTCAGTATGGTCGTTGATCCCACACACAATGTTGTTGTGCCATTTATTGGAGGTGGCAGTGCATTGACCGTTACGATGCGTGTAGTGCGGCAGCCCGTGCCAATTGTATAAGTAACAGCGGCAGTACCGGCAGCGATACCGCCGACATTACCAGAGCCATCTACTGAGATCAGGCCACTGCCTGTGCTCCAGGCGCCGCCTGCAGAAGTATCTACTAATGTGATCGTCGAACCGATACATACGCGGGCTGTCCCGATTATTGTTGAAGGCAGCGGATTAACCGTTACAGGGATTGCAGCGATACAACCTGTGGGCAACTTATAAGAAATAAGCGGAGTACCGGGCGCAACGCCGGTAACAACGCCTGATGTCGCCACCGTCGCCATCGCTGTATTACTGCTGCTCCAGGTACCGCCGGCTACGCCATCGCTGAGCGATGTTGTGGATCCCACACACACTTGCGTTGTTCCGGATATAACCGGAGGCAATGCATTGACTGTAACGATGGCTGCTCTGAAGCAGCCGGTAGCCAATAATGAATAGGTGATATTTGCAGTACCTGCAGTAATACCAGCCACAAAACCCGAACCGGAAGCCACTGTAGCAACGGTAATGTCGCTGCTACTCCATTCACCAGACGGAGAAATATCAGACAGTGAAGTCATAGCCCCTGCACAGACAGACCTCGTACCCATAATAACACCAGGGACTGGATTGATCGTCATATTCAGCAACGCCGCACATCCCGAACTCATCGTATAGTGGATAACGGTAAATCCAGATGCTGCCCCGGTTACGATGCCGGTACTGCTGCCTACGGTGGCATAAAGTACATTGGTGCTGCTCCATACCCCGCCCGCAAGCGTATTGGAGAGTGGCGTCGTTGCGCCCACACAAACCGTTGAAGAACCGGTAATAGGCGCAGGTGTCGCATTGACCGTAAAAGCAGAGGTCCTGTAACACCCGGGGGTCTTGGTAAAAGTTATGGAAACTGTGCCGGCGGATATTCCTGATATCACCCCGGTAGTCGCCCCCGCATTGGCTATCGCAGGATTACTGCTGGTCCATGTCCCCGCCCCGGCTGCATCTGCTAGAATCACAAAAGATCCCGAACAAACACTGCCGACTCCCGAAATAGGTGCGGTTGCAGCGTTAACGGTTACCGGATAAGAAACCACGGTGGTTCCTGAACCATCTGTAACAGTGTAAGATATCGTCGCGGTACCGGTAGCAAGACCATGTACCGTACCGGATAAATCAACAGAAGCTACGCCCGCATTGCTGCTGCTCCACACTCCGCCCGTGGTCGCATCACTGAAAACGAAAGAACTGCCAATGCAGACAGGAGATGTCCCCACTATAGGGCTCACCACCGGAGCTGGCACTGGGTCAAAAAAACTAAAATCACCCGTTCGCCCGAATACGCTAACAACACAAAGCCCAAAAAAAACCGTAAGGAAAAGTTTTCTCATAATTAATTACATATAAAAACAAGCTCTCGCATTGCTGCAAAAACCAGCCTAAAGATAACAGTATACGTTAACTCCAATATTAAAAAAGCACACTATCCCCACCTGTCATAAGTCTATATAACAATTCACATCATATCGCTCTTTCAAAAATAAGAAAAAAGAGGGAGAATGAGAAGAAAACCGGAGGCCACACAACGGAAACTTATAGATCTATCCACTTATCAACTTATCCACTTATCAACTTATCAACTTATCAACTTATCAACTTATCAACTTATCAACCTTTCAACTTATCACTTGCTACACCAGCCCCTCATCACTCATACTCAGATAGTCATTGCCGGCTATGATAATATGGTCTTTCAGCTTTATGTCCATAAGTTCTGCAGCCTCGCGAATTTTTAGCGTCATCGACCGGTCTGCATCGCTCGGCTTCTTGCTGCCGGACGGATGATTGTGAGCTATAATGATCTGGTTGGAATTATTCAGCAGGCAGTTTTTCAGGATCATGCGGATGTCTACAATAGTTGCCGTCATACCCCCGCTACTGATGAATTCATGTTTGATGAGCTTGCAGGCCTGGTTAAGATACATCACGCAAAATACCTCGTGGTTCAGGTCCTGTAGCAAGGGCATAAAGAACCGTGCTGCATCCTTGCTGTTATTAATGGCTGTTCTGTCCGGCCCTTCGCTCATCTGGCGCCTCCGGCCCAGTTCCATAGCGGCGCAGATCGTAATGGCCCTGGCCTCCCCTATCCCCTTTATTTTCAGCAGTTCAGCCACGTTCAGCCGGCCGGCCTCGCGCAGATTGTTGTGCGCCAGCGAAAGTACATCTCGCGCCAGGTCAAGCGCGGAGCGCTCCCGTGTGCCGCTGGATATAAGTATCGCCAGCAACTCAGCATCGGTAAGTGCCGCCGCTCCTTTTTGCAGCATCTTTTCCCGTGGCCGTTCATCTTCGGTCCAGTTCTTTATACTTTTTGAATCCTGCATCAAAATTGAAAATACAGATAATTCCGGCTCTAAAAAGAAGTTGACCATAAAAATTATCGATCGTAGCTTACCATTTATAACTTTCTCATTTTGAACTAACCCCCGTACCTTCGCTGCTCAAAATAATTATCTGTGGATAATATTTTTACGCATGTGCCCTATAAAGAAACTGGGTATTTCTCAAAACTGGTAACTGATTATCTCAGCGATAACCCTGGCATAAAATCTTTTTACAACTACCGCCCTGACGCCGAAGGCCTGGCAAAAGCGATCAAAGAACGACCGGCGTATCCCGTAGATCGCAAGGCATTGGTCAACGCGCTAACCCGGCAATATGGGCACCTGCCAAAGTCTGAAAAAACAGAAGCAAACATAAATGCGCTCCTCAGCGAAAACACATTTACGATCTGCACGGCCCACCAGCCAAATCTGCTAACCGGCTATCTCTATTTTATTTACAAAATTCTTCACGCCATAAAACTCGCGGAAGAGCTGAATGACTCTTATCCGGATAAGCATTTTGTGCCCGTCTATTACATGGGTAGCGAAGACAATGATCTTGAAGAATTAGGTACATTTAAGTTTCGCGGCGAGAAGTATATATGGGACGGTGCCGGGCAAACCGGCGCAGTGGGCCGCATGAGCACCGAAAGCCTGAAACCATTGCTAAACAAGCTTTTCAAGACATTTGGCCCTCCGGGAGCCAACTGCGACGATTTGCAGGCATTGCTCACCAAAGCATACTTAGAGCATAAGACCATAGGTGCCGCCACCCAGTACCTGGTGAATGAATTATTTGGAAGGTTTGGCCTGGTCGTGCTTGACCCTGATGATGCAACATTAAAAGCATCCTTCATACCAATGATGCGTGATGAATTGCTCCGCCAGGCGGCAAATCCGATCATAACCCGGCAAATAGACGTACTTGGAACAAATTACAAGATACAGGCTCATCCCCGCGAAATAAATCTGTTCTACCTCGCTGGTGACACTCGTGAACGAATAGAAAAGAAAGGAGATAAATGGGTAGTGCTGAATAAGGAAATAGAGTTTTCTGAAGCAGATATATTAGACGAGCTGGATCAACATCCCGAAAACTTCAGCCCCAACGTGATGTTGCGGGGACTGTTCCAGGAAACCATACTGCCTGATGTTGCCTTCATTGGCGGTGGCGCCGAGGTGGCCTATTGGCTGCAGCTCAACTCTTTGTTCTCCTATTACAGAGTATTTTACCCCACCGTATTTTTGCGCCAGTCTGTACTGTGGATAAACGATGAGGCAAAGAAGCTGCGCAAATTATCAGAACTGCCCATTCCGGCTATC
Source organism: uncultured Bacteroidota bacterium (assembly GCA_903851455.1). Classification (GTDB taxonomy): domain Bacteria; phylum Bacteroidota; class Bacteroidia; order Chitinophagales; family Chitinophagaceae; genus Nemorincola. Next base: position 11,755 of record CAINOM010000498.1, read on the forward strand.
TTCAAACCCGAACTGGAACTGGAGCGTGATTACGTGACAAAACATAGCGGCACAGAATGGCAAACAACGGAGGAGACAGCCGCGATCGAAAATATATTCGTCGCCTTGAAACAAAAGGCAGCAACATTGGATGCTACCCTTGCGCAGGCAGCCGATGCCAGTCTCACCAAAATGAAACACCAGCTTACCGAACTGGAGAAAAAAATGTTGCGGGCTGAAAAAAGGAAACTGCAGGTGCAGTTGCAAAGGATCGACCGGTTAAAGAAAAACCTGTTCCCCGGTAACAGCCTGCAGGAAAGGGTTGAGAATTTTTCCGAGTATTATTTAGCATACGGCACTCCGTTTTTCGATACGATAAAAGATGGAATACAATCTTTAATACCTGAGTTTCTGATAATTGAGTAATTTTCGGCATAATGAACCCCATAATATTAAGGCGGCATCCGCTGAAGTTCTATTTTTTCATTTTTTCACTTGCCCTGTTTTGCTGTGCGCTGGGCGCGCTTATCCTTTGGGTAGGCGTAAGATCGGCCGAACGACGCGAGAACGGTTTCATTACAATGACCGCCTTTAGCCTGTTCTTCATCGTCCTCGGTATTTTCTCACTTTACAAATACTTCCGGAATGCTCCCATTGTTAAAGCAGACCAATACCAGGTCACATTTAATGATACTGACGCATGCAGGTGGGAAGATCTCGAAAAAGTAGAACTCACAGGGAAACAACCATTCAGATACCTTTTTTCCTACCAGATGGAGGGAATGATACTACAATTCAGGAACGGGAAGGTTAAATACCTTTTCGACGATTTTTACGCAAATCTTGGCGAAATGAAATCATTCATTCAGCAGGTAATTGTCAATAAACAAGCCACTTTTGCATACAATGAGCACGCTGCTGATGTCCAGGCACCTGTTTCAGAAACATTCGCAGCATACAAAGGCAACCAGTTTACCAGCCTCCGGGGTATAATGCTTTGGAGCCTCTACGCGATCATTGCAGTGATGTTCATACTGAGGCCGGGTTACCTGGAGCACATCAACGTTCCTAAATTTGTTTTCTTCTTTAGCTTGTTCTGCATAGGCTGGTACTACGTCAATTCACTGCTCATGAATTATTTCCTTCTGTCAGAGCATTATCTTGCTATCCGCAATCACAACCTGTTTTGGAAGAAAAAGTTGTACCGACTCGAAGACATAAAAGAGGTAACGGTGGAAACCCAGGGAAAAATGCCCAATAGCCTGCGGGTGATTACAAAAGATTTTAAAAGCAGCGTATTCCCTGCAGGCACACTAAATGACAAACGGTGGCTCGCCCTTAAAGACAGTCTGAAAAGCAAGGGCATTGAGGTACGTAATGACAGCCCGTTCCTTTCCATCTGATTTCATTTACTATTCCATCAGCTTACTGTAGCTTATTACCGTATAAGGCACTGACGTATCCAGGGTAATGTAGCGACTGTTTATGTTCCTCGCCGCTCTTTTTTCCCAGGTCCCTAGCAGCGTATCTTTACTGGCAATATTAAATGTTTTCATTTCTGCGCTATCAAGAAAAATGAACGTCCGCTGCGGCATCTCTCCGCTAAGTTTTGATAGGAACAGGCTTTCCACCGGGGCGCCCCACTTCGTGATCAGCGCTTCGTCCGTCTGAGATGAGTTGGTGACAATGGCTTTGGTGAGATTCTTCGTTCTCATGTTCTCCATCATTTTCCCCATTATCACCAACCTGTTGGTAAAGGGAGCAGCAGCAATAACAATACACGTTACCCGGATGCAATAGATCATTCCAAATGCCGCAAGACTCCACCTCGGTCGCATTTTCGGAACAACGTAATACACAAAGGGCGCAGAGCAGATAATGACCAGCGGACTGTATTCACTCTCTAAATAGCTCGGTGAAGTCGCATCCCAATAGGTCACAGAAATTAGAAAGACATAGCCCACGGCAAACAAAATGGTCCATGCAC
>CAINOM010000499.1 GCA_903851455.1 uncultured Bacteroidota bacterium
AGCGGCAATCATCCGTTATTAGAGCAGGCTTATCACCCGATGGTGGTGCGATTCTATATATTGCAGACGCACTACCGCAGTACGCTGGACTTTGGCAATGAGGCGCTACAAGGCTCGGAGCGTGCACTGCGTCGCCTGTGGGAAGCATATGAGGTATTACAAAAACTTAACCATCCCGGCAATGCTGATGCGCAGGATGCCGCGCTTGACAAGCAGGTGACAGATTGGTGCAATGAATTTGCCGACTTCATGAACGACGATTTCAATACTGCCAAGGTTATCGCAAATATGTTTGAGCTCGCACCTGTGATCAACGGCATAAAAGGCGGACAGGTCGCCGCCGGAGCGCTATCTGCCGGTACCTTTGCCTTACTGAAGGATTCTTTCAAAACATATATCGAAGATATCCTTGGGCTTCAGCCACTGCAGGCAGAGCAAAGTAATAAGCTGGACGGCATACTTAATGTCCTCATAGAAATAAGGAAGGAAGCAAAAAAAAGGAAAGACTTTGCAACCTCTGATGAGATAAGAAATAAACTGGTGGCTGCCGGCGTTATACTGAAAGATGAGAAGGACGGAAGCGTGAGTTACACAATGGAGTAGAGCGTTTTATTTGCTTTAATTTCAATCTGACTACCTTTACTATTGAAAATGAAGGGGAACATAGCTTATCGCATGTATTGCTTTTAAGTTTTAATTGATGAAACACCATAGCCAGCTCGTCGAAGATTATTTAGATCGTCTTGAAATAAAAGAGCAAAAAAAGAACCCTCTTTTGTTCCACATGGATCGATGTAAAAACAAAACTTGACAAGAAACAGGGTATTAATTTAACCACACCGCATGACAACATGCCTTGGGACGTGGATATTTCTGCAACAAGAGAAGTTTAATGAAGAAAATATCAAGGCTGCTAAATTATCTTATAGAATATAAAGGCAAAATAGGCCTCTATTTTCTCTTTAACCTGCTGAGCATTGTATTTGGCCTGTTGTCATTTACCATGCTCATTCCGGTGCTACAGGTATTGTTTGGTATTAGCCCCGCGGCATCGGTTGCTGCTACGGGTACAGGTATCACAGGGTATATCACTTCTTTCAAACTATTCTTACTGCACCAGGAAAAGCAGACTGCGCTGGCCTATATCTGTGTGGTAATTGTGGTATTCACCATACTCAAAAACCTGTTCCTTTACCTGGGTTTATACATACTTAACCCACTTCGGAATGCTGTGCTGCGTCGGTTACGTGATGACCTGTTTACCAAAACACTGTCGTTGCCCATAGGCTTCTTCACGGAGGAGCGCAAGGGCGACCTCATATCCCGTATGACCAACGACATCAACGAGGTGGAGCTGTCTATAATGAGCGTACTGGAGGTATTCATCCGCGAACCGCTTACGATAATTGCTTTCCTTGGCGCGATGATATTCATCAGCTACAAGCTTACGCTCATCCTGTTTGTCGGGTTACCGATTGCAGGTCTGGTGATCGGCAGGGTAAGTAAGTCGCTACGGAAATCGTCTAATATTGCCCAGGAACAACTGGGAAATATGCTGGGTGTGATAGATGAGACACTCGTAGGTATGCGGGTACTCAAGGCATTTAATGCGGAGAGCCACCAGCACCTCCGCTTCATGAAGCTGAACAACCTGCTTTTCCGCACGCGAAACCGCATTGCTGCCCGCCGTGAGCTGGCGTCTCCTTTATCTGAGACCATGGGCATCATAGTGGTGAGCGTCATATTATGGATCGGCGGCAGGATGGTATTTGCAAACACCGGATTTGACGGGGCAACCTTCGTAGCCTATATCGGCCTGTTCAGCCAGATCATTAATCCGTTCAAGAACCTGTCTTCCGCATTCTACAATGTGCAAAAAGGCACTTCGGCCCTCGATCGTATAGAACAGCTGCTGACAGCACCGAACGTGATAACCGAAGTGGCTGATCCAAAGCCGCTGCCCGATTTTTCACAGAATATCACTTTTAAAAACGTAGGCTTCTCTTATGGTGATAAAAAGATACTGGAAGGCATAGACCTCGTAATAGAAAAAGGAAAGACCATCGCCCTGGTAGGCGCTTCCGGTTCCGGGAAATCTACGTTGGTCGATCTTATCCCCCGATTCCATGATGTAGCCACAGGTGAGATACTCATTGATGGCATCAACATTAAAGACTGCAGACTTTACGACCTGCGCCGTCTTATGGGCGTGGTTAGCCAGGATCCTATATTATTCAACGATACCATCTACAATAACATTACCCTGGGCACAGGCGGAGCCACGCAGGAGCGGGTAGAGGAAGCCGCCAGTATTGCAAATGCAGACAATTTTATCAAACAGAAAGGTGACGGCTACCAAACCGTTGCCGGCGACCGTGGTGCAAGGCTCAGCGGCGGTGAACGCCAGCGTATCACCATAGCCCGCGCAGTCTTAAAAAACCCACCCATTCTTATTCTTGATGAAGCAACCTCATCGCTTGATACAGAAAGTGAACGCATAGTTCAGGACGCCATTAACAACCTGATGAAGAACCGCACCTGCATCGTCATAGCGCACCGCCTCTCCACAGTGCAGCATGCCGATGAAATAATAGTACTGGAAAAAGGCAGGATAGCAGAGCGCGGCACCCATACCGGCCTGCTCAGCAAAGACGGCATCTACAGAAGACTGGTGGAAATGCAGCAGGTGAAATAAAAGATCGAAATTCCAGACTCAAAATTCTAAAAAACGATTGGCATGTTTGGTTTTTACCATTCTATTTCTGACTCAAAAGAATACCTATAAAATCGGAATAAAAAAAATTTATCTGATGTTATGTACCCCATATATTTGCAATACACCCATTGCCCGATCATTCATTTTTAGGCACTTAGGTTTTACTTTTTAACTTTTGATTTATGAGCAAGATTCTCGTCACCGGCGGATGCGGTTATATTGGTGGTCACACAATTGTGGATCTGATTCAAAACGGTTTTGACGTTATTTCGGTTGATGACCTTTCAAGGGGCTCCATGAAAATGCTGCACGGCATAGAGAAGATAGTGGGCCGCCCGATAAAGAATTATAAAGTAGACCTTTGCGATCTTGACGATACGGAGGCGATCTTCATCGAGAACCCTGATCTTGTGGGTGTTATCCATTTCGCTGCCTTCAAGTCTGTGCCCGAATCTGTGGCACAGCCGCTCATGTACTTCAAGAACAATCTGAACTCACTGATCAATATCCTGCAGTGTGCTGAAGAATTTGATGTAGATAATTTTGTATTCACATCATCCTGTTCTGTTTATGGTAATGCCACGCAATTACCGGTATCCGAAGAAGCAGCGCTTGCAGAACCCGAGTCTCCATATGCCCGCACCAAGCAGATGG
>CAINOM010000500.1 GCA_903851455.1 uncultured Bacteroidota bacterium
CATCAACAGCTACTTAGGCAAAGACTATGATGGCTACGATTACATTTTTGAAAAAGTAAGGCAAATGAAGGCCATACAGGATACACTCCGGAAGCTGGGCAAGTCATTTGTTTTTGTACATCCGGCATGCAAGGCATTTTTCTACCCGGAGTTTCTGCCGCGGGAGTATAAAAACGCGCCGCGAGGTACGACCAATTTCGAGACCTATAAGCGAATAGGCGATTCACTGGGCCTTAACCAGGTAGATATGAATACCTGGTTCGTGGCCATGAAGAGGACCAGTAAAGAATTGCTCTATCCGAAACAGGGTTTTCACTGGTCCGAATATGGCGCACTGCTTGCAGCCGATAGCCTGGTAAAGTATATCGAGCAGGTCCGCCTCATACATATGGTACACCCTGTTTGGACTACTATTACACACACAAATAGTCCCCGCTATGACGATAATGACATTGCCAGGTCAATGAACACCATATTCCCGCTGGCAAATGAAACGTTTAGCTATCCCGAAGTAACATATGCCGGCGACAAAACCGCTGTGAAACCTAAGGTCATATATATAGGCGACAGTTTTTTATTTCAATGGCTCAATGATGGTTTTTTTGAAAATACGGATAGCGAATGGCAGATATGGTATTACAACCAGATGCTTATTAACAGGAGTTTTGGCCGTGAGGCAAAGCACAGCATGGAGAATTATGACAGAGTACGCGAGATCGAAAATGCAGACTGTATCGTGGTCATGTTTACGTCGCGAAATCTTAGTAAAATGGGCGTGAATTTTGTGGAGGATACCTACAAACATTTTTTTCCAAGGAAATAGTATGCTGCTGCTTCCTTTAGTAAAACTTTAATTTCAAACTTCGCCTGCTTGCTGTAAATTTACAAGCAACTGTAATAATGATACTTCAGCAACCACTTAACGATAATTTAGAACTTCTTGCCCGGCAGGTGGTGGAGGGCTTCATACTGGGTTTGCATAAGAGCCCGTTTCATGGCTTTTCAGTAGAGTTTGCTGAGCATCGCCTTTACAACCCCGGCGATCCTATGCGTCATATCGACTGGCGCGTATATGGCAGGACCGATAAGCTGTTTTTAAAGCGTTTTGAAGAAGAAACCAATCTGCGTTGCTGCCTTGTGCTGGATACTTCATCGTCCATGCAGTTTCCCAAGGATACCAGGAAGCTTAATAAACTGCAGTTTTCGTGTGTGGCTGCAGCGAGCCTGCTGCAACTGCTGAAACGGCAACTGGATGCGGCTTCGCTGGCGTTGTTTGATGATAAGGTAAATTATTTTTCCGACTGCCGGTCTGCTCATAGTCACTATCGTATGCTGATGAATGAGTTGCAGCGCACCATGAATATCTCTACTGAGAATAAAGTAACTAATGCGGCCAGGGCACTGCACCTGGTGGCGGAGCAAATGCACAAGCGATCACTAATTGTTATATTTAGTGATATGATGGACGATGCGGATAATATAGAAGATGTATTTGCGGCAATGCAGCACCTTCGCTATAACAAACATGAGGTGATTTTATTTCATGTGGTAGATGGCGCAATGGAACTGGATTTTGAGTTTGAAAACCGGCCGTATGAGTTTGTGGATATGGAAAGCGGGGAGCGGATAAAATTGCAGCCGCAGCAGATAAAAGAGCAATATATTAGTAAAATGCGCCAATTTCAGGAGCTGATAGAAAACCGGTGTCACCAGTACCAGATAGACAGGGTAGCTGTAGACCTCTCAAAGCCAGTAGATGAGGTACTCCACGCTTTTTTAATTAAGCGGAATAAATTGATGTAATCCACAGAATTTTTGCTACATTTGCAGCCCGTTTGGAGTAATAGTAGGCAGTTAACAGTTGAGCAGACTTTAATTGTAACTGCAAACTGTGAGGCGCAAACTGGAAACTGTAATGAAGCATACCCGGGAATATGAGATAGCCTGGCAGGGATTGAAACCCGGACCGCACACCTATGTATACGATATTGATGATCGTTTCATGGAAGAGCGGGAGGTGGATGAAAGTTTCAGTAACTGGGATGCACGCATAACACTGATCTTTGATAAGCATGAGAGTTTCTTCATGTGTCACTTTGATGTAGATGGCCATGTTACCGTGCCGTGCGACAGATGTGGAGACGATTTTGAACTGAGGCTTTGGGATGAATTCAACCTGGTGATAAAACTTACCGGGGAGGACGACGGGAATATAGAAGATGAGGATGACGTGGCCTTTATTCCGCGGAGTGAAACAGTGATAGATATCAGGGACTGGCTTTATGAGTTTTTGTTGCTGAGCGTGCCACTGCAACACATACATCCCGATGATGGAAACGGAAAATCGGGATGCAACCCGGCGGCACTGAACCTGCTGGATAAGTTGTCTGAACCGCCGGAGCCGGATAAGAACCAACTTTGGAAAGGGCTTGAAACGCTGAAGGATATTGAAACCGAGAAGCAGCCCAAACCTAAGAAACAGTAAGCAGTAACTAGTTCATTGAAGTTTGTAATTAATTGTAAATCAAATAAATAAAGTAAAATGC
>CAINOM010000501.1 GCA_903851455.1 uncultured Bacteroidota bacterium
CAGTTTATTGAGCAATTCTGTATGCCGGTTTTTCCTGCCGTTAAAGGCGTCGATCCATACGGAAGTGTCGACAAGTACCTTATTCATGCCTCACGCATTTTCTTCAGATCACCCTCCCATTTTACCTTGCCGAAGAGATTCTTCATATTCCGGCGTTTCAGGTAAGCAACGAAATTTTGCAGTGCGAGATCAACGACTTCTTTTTTTGTCTGAGAGTGGCTAAGGCGCATTGCCTCTTTTACCAGTTCTTCATTCAACACGATATTTGTTCTCATTGGGCACAATGTTATACACAAAGATATGAAAAGCTATACACATTAGAATAGAACGAAAATGATGTCAATACTTTCTTCGCGATCGTTTTTCGAAGCTGCCGATGCCTACAGTTATAGAATGAAAGCTGCCTGTCATTCCCGGGTATCTCAGCGCGAACTGCGGCATATTATAGGAATACCTGACCCGTACCATCCAATAGTCGTTTCGGGCTTTTCGCAGTGATGTTCCCTTTTTAGCCTTGCCGAGTTTAATATCGGCATTGGCGCCGAATGTGTATGTGCGTGAGAAGCCAATGCCTGCATCTTTTAGCGCAGGCTGGGCAGTGGCATCATTGCTGGTGGGGCCAATATCGGAGGATGAAATTCCCGCAAACGGTGCCACCTTAATGCGGTTGTTTTCCGCCACCACATAGCCGACCGACGCTTCGGGCACAAAAATGCGTGCCTCGGAATTCATGGTCCACACACCGCTGTTAAAGGGGATGTCATTTTTGGTTCTGCTGAAGCCGATATAGTCTCTTAAATACAGCACCCATTTTTTATACTGCACATCAAATGCTACGCCGATGGGGACCGTGTTCGCAAAGTTTTTAGAAAGATTGCCGGTGAACCATCCGTAACCGCTGAAAAACTCGACGCCAAGCCCCCAGTTCGTTGTCACCACATACCTGATGTGCTTACGTACATATTGTTCATACATACTTCCCGGGTGCTTTGAAAGAAACTGATCTGCCGCCTGGTTCAACGAGTCTCTCCTTTGAATGTTCCAGTTGGCCCGGGTCAATGAATATTGCAGGTTCAGCCGTAAAAAATCTTTATCTGCATTACTGAGGTCAGCGGCGGAAATGAAGTTCAATAGTCTCTGCCTGGAAGCGGTCGTTGATGCGATCAATTTGGAGAACATCAGATCATCTTGTGGGAGGATACTTCTTTTGGATGAATAGTAAGAGGAGTCTTGCCGAACTGTATAGGCAAGCAGTTCTTTGTAGTCCTGTGTCCAGTACAATATCAACGGGTATTCGGACTGGTAGAATGCGATATAGTCGCCGGAAGAAGTGTAAGCGGCGAGGTAATCCTTTATTTGTTTTACTTTGGCCAGGTCGCCGGCCTCGAGTTTTTCTATCAACAGCTTTCTACCTTTGGAGATAATATCCGAAACAGAATCTTTGTAGCTCAAAATTTCATCCTTGATGGAATTGTCCTGGGCCTTAACCACCACGGGCATTAAACAGATAGCTACAAAGACGATAAGTTTGTTAGCAACGCCAAGTGTAGCAGATAATTTAAGTTTCATTGTGTTGCTTTGAATACACCAGTGTGCAATTTACTTAATCAGGCGTATATTAAATAACCGTCGCTCCGCGGATTTTCATAGCGGGTAAAGCCGGCGGCTACGTGCAAAATATATACCTTAGCTATTATGGGAAATGGAATACTGGAAACCTTCGGGAATATCGATATATAC
>CAINOM010000502.1 GCA_903851455.1 uncultured Bacteroidota bacterium
GAAGTGGCCGGAGTGCCTCCGCTGAATGTCCACGAATAAGTAGTACCTCCGGGAGCTGCGCCAGTGTAGGTAACGGTTACATTCACGTGGTCGGCTGTGGCGTGTGTAGATTCACTGAAAGTAGCCGTAGGCGCTGCTGTAGGCACCAGGCTGTTCAGACTAAACGATGTGCCATTGCCGCAGGAGTTAACAGGAGTAACCGTGATGGTACCGGTACCTGTCCCTATCGTGACGGTTATTGAGTTGGTTGTGCTTGTTCCGCTCCAGCCGGTGCCAGATACGTTCCATGTATAACCAGTGGCGCCCGAAACGGCCGGTGTTGTAAATACACCGGTAGAGCCGGCACACAGCGGAGTTGGTACCACAATGGTAGTTGCTGCACCGGGCGGGTTGCCCGGCGTAACGGTAAGCGTATCGTTAGGGCCGGTGCCGCAGGCGTTGGTTCCGTTAACGATGATCGTTCCTGCCCCTGTACCTACGGTAGCCGAAAGTGTAGACGTGCTGCTTGATCCTGACCATCCGGTTCCCAGAACAGACCAGCTGTAAGAAGTAGGGCTGCCGGTGGCGGTGGTGGTAAATGTTGCAGCAGCTGCGCCCGCGCAAATGGTTGCGGTCGATGAGATAACCTCTGTCGGCAGCGGTGTAGCGGTAACCGTGAAAGAATAAAGTGATCCCGGTCCGCAGGTATCAACCCCGGAAACGCTAATCACAGCTGTACCCGAACCAACGGTCACACCAATCGAATTTGTCATGCTGGTACCCGACCAACCAGTTCCGCCGGTAATGGTCCAGTTATATGATGTTGCACCCGCAACCGGGCTTACCGAGAATGTCTGAGTAGTGCCCTGGCAAACAGTAGTAGGGCCGGTGCCTGTGGCTGGAGCGGCAAGGTAGCTGCACATGCGCACGTAAGCCCACCATGTATCCCAGTTATTAGTGCTGGCTACACTCTCCTGGATCGTCCAGAAGTCGAGGTTGTTGGTAGGGTCAACCGTAGTGCCGGAATAATCGCCCCAGCGGTCATCTGAACCACCGAATGTAACATAATACGTTGCCAGGCCATGCCTGAAAATATAAGGCGTCCTCATCTTCGAAACGGAGTCTGCACTAGTCCTGTATACATATGCCGCACTTGGGTGCAGGCTTGATGACATGTAGGCAAAGCCCATAAGCGCGTCGTTATTCATATTAACACTGATAGAAGGGAAGCCAAACATCAGGGTGGTACCGCCGCCATCTATGACGCCATTCTGATTGGTAGCCGATATAGTGTCTGTTTCCCACCACATAGCTGCGCAGCGGGTTACCGTGCCGCTTGCTGGTAAAAAGACGTTGTGAGCGCACCACAAATGCCCGTTTCTGTAAGTGAGGTTGTTGATACGGTCGTCATTGGTCTGTAACTTATTTGAGGTGCCAAGTTGTGGTCCGAAATCATTTGTGCCGCTTACTGTGGGCGCGCCAAACTGCCAGTGCTGCGAACTTGTGGGCGTAAAAATAGTACCGGAAAGAACGGGTGTGCCAACCGGGCCGGTTATTTTTCTGAGCCTTAATTTACCTGAGCCAGCATTATAAACGTCCATCACAAACATACTAGGCTCTGCGGCGTCGTAAGTAACAGCGGGGCAATCAGAGAAACCTCCGCCTGATCCGCCATCAGTTATTTTGGTATAAGGAGAGCCGGTTCCGGCCATTATTGCTGACTTATCGAAAACAAATATAGCTGCGTTGGTGAACGAGCCGCTTGTCATAGAACTGCCAAAGTAGTTACCGGTAACGGTAACCCATTTGCTGTTAAAACCTACATTGGGGAAGTCAAGCCAGGTAGCGTTGCTCGCATCCGTGAGGATCGAGTACTTGTGCCAAGTGCCGGTTGGGTCTCCTGTAGCTGAAATAGCGATGAGGATCCTTGAGTTGCTATAGGAAGAAGTGCCCGCGGTGTTGGAAACGGCCACCATTATCCAACGGTTAGCATATGGATCATAATGAACCCTGGGATCGAAAGGGCTGCTGCCGCCAAGAATCGTTGACCCCCAAAAACTGGAGAGAGAAACCGATGAAACGGAAGCATGAGTAGACCTTAATTTAATGCTGATAGAAGTATTGATCGCACAAACCGCGTAAGTCGCGTCAACGCCGCCATGTGTATCCGGAGGAATCGCAGTACCGTCGGTCAATTTTGCCTGGAACGTATCGGCAGGGCCTGCTGCTGCGGGCATATAAGAAGAATAAGTACGCTCTGCAGCGCCATCAGCACCAATATTCATGACCTGGCAGTTGATGAAACCTTCCAGAGCGGGATCCAGATCTGGTATTACCCAGTGGGTCTCCATTGCATCATCATTTTCCTGCATAACAGATTTGAGGACGAATGGTTGTGGGTGCGCTTTTTCATAATTTGAAAGCTGCATCATGTTCACGTCTTCCTTAATGATCTCACGGCCATGCGAATATGTATACTCCTGTGCAGAAACACTTTGTACCGTCAATAAGGCTATCCCGGCTAATAAACCTACTCCAAATTTACTCATGAATAAAAAAATTTTGCCAAAGGTATAAAAATTAGCGTTTTAGCAACAAGTTGTTGGGGTGTATCTGGTCATTTTGGGGTAAAATAACCCCGATTCATTGAAATTTTTCCCCTAGGAGTTTTATTCATTAACCATAAATTAAATTTCAATGCCGCAACGAGTTCGCTTTCGATAATACATGAGCGATTTTTTATTGCATTTGTCATGTTTCATTGATTGCGAACCCGGCGGTAAATGGTGCTCGGCATGACTGGATATCCAGTTCTGAAAATATAACAAAAAAAGGACTCCGTATTTGGAGTCCTCTATTGTCTGCATTATTGAAAATTCACCTGTTTTGAGAGTGCGTGATCAGCCGGATCGTTTCTTTTGTCAGTGGCTTGATGAGGTAGTGCACCACGTTCTTATCTGCTTTGGCTTTTTCTATATCGCGCTTGTCAACCGAAGAAGACAGAATGTAAATTTTGATGCGTTTTTTTGTGTGTTCTCCCAGTTCGTCAAATCGCTCTAAAAACTCCCATCCATTCATGACGGGCATATTGATATCGAGGAAGAGTATAGCAGTGGCATCATCGTCCGGGCTGGCATATGCCGTAGCTATATGATCGAACCCAACGAGTGGGTCCTGGAAAGTCTTTACATCCGCGTCCTTGGCTATTTTCTCAAGTGTTACGGAGCATATCTTGTTGTTAAATTCGTCGTCGTCAATTACAATAAAACGAGTGGTGACATTCATGATAACGGAGTTAAATTTATTTATTGCTGAATTGCGGTTTGTTTTTAAAAATAGAATCTAAATATAAAGATAGTATTTTAGATTTTAATACCGGCATTGGTGATTTTTCAAATAAAAAACAAAAATAGAATTTTAGCGCTTAAAGTCGCAATCTTTCTACGAAGAAATAATATTGGCTGATGAGATCAGATACTTTGAAACAGACCCGTTTTTTGCAGGTGATAAAGGTTATTTTTGCGACTAAATAAATAAGAGATGACGCTTGCCAGCCAGATAAAATGTGCCGCCGCAGATGCGCTAAAGCACCTTTACCCAGATGTAGTTACCGATATTACAATGGTGGGGGTAAACCAGACCAAGCCTGAGTTTGCCGGCGACTATACCATAGTGCTGTTCCCTTTTTTGAAACTACTGCGGCAGAAACCGGATGCGATAGGCCGGCA
>CAINOM010000503.1 GCA_903851455.1 uncultured Bacteroidota bacterium
AAAAACTCAACCTTGTTCCAGTAAAATCAGGCTTTCCCAAAGATATTTTGCCCTTTTTGAAAAAGTTCCGTATGTTTATGGATCTATTTCTAAAATTTTATCGGAACATTCCCACATGCCGGCACGTTTTTTACAACTCTGTCTAAAGTGCCGTTATGAAATACTTAGTGTTGTTAGGCAGGATTTCCTTTTCATGGATATTTATTTTGGCGATCCTGCACCATTTTTCAAGCCAATCAGCCGGCTATGCCGCATCGGCAGGAGTGCCCATGGCGTCCGTTCTTGTTCCGCTCTCAGGAGTGATCGCTTTCTTAGGTGGAGTCAGTATACTACTGGGGTATAAAGCAAAGGTAGGTGCTTGGCTCATTGTACTTTTTTTAGTGCCTGTAACGCTAATGATGCATAATTGGTGGGCGATAACCGACCCGATGGCACGTCAGATGCAGCAAAGCAATTTTTTTAAGAACCTCGCTTTGCTGGGTTGCGCGTTACTGATCACCTATTTCGGCGCAGGCCCCTGTAGTATAGACTCATGGCTGCTCACTCGCACAAAAAAATGAGGTAATGAGTTTCTGGAAGGACTAGATGGGTAAACGAGCTTTCACTCGGAATATGCAACTCTCTTTTTGTCTCCACAAAGGACGCTCCTTGTCATCCAAAGTAATCAATATACCATTCGATCCTCTACGCCGGGTTTAATTTAACGTATTGCCCAAAACTGACCACGCGAAATTCGTCTTCTTAACGATTTGGTATCGCTAATTTAACCCGCCCGTAATAAACACATAACGCCCCGGATAAGTCCCCATCACACATGCTGGCTAATTTTACAGTTTGAAAAAATCTGCGAAAAAGGCGCTCAACGCCGCCTTTTCAACAATCACCACAGACCAAATTCAGACCATGAGAACGATAACTCTATTTTTAGCGCTTGCATTTTTTAGTTTGACCCGCGCATCAGCGCAATGCTCCACTGGCAGCGCCCCAGGTTACCCATCGGGTTGCGTATCCCAATATTTCACCTCCATCACGGCCGGGGGAACAGGCGTGGTCTCCACCGTTAGCTATTCCGGTGGATCTTGCGTTGGGACTTACTTTAATTATTTCGCCACGCAGGGCGTCACCGCCCCTACCGGATCAACGGTAAATATCAACGTATCGCGCCTCTCCAGCTATTACGCCTACCTGGGCGTATATGTAGATTGGAACAATGACGGCATATACGAAACAACAGAACTGTCTGGCTCAATAATCGCTATGCCCGTAGGCATGGGATCAACAATTTACAGCTTCACCATCCCACTGATCGGCATTGTCACCAATACGCATCTGCACATGAGGGTATTCCTCGGAGAACCGCCATCAGCCGGAGGTTCATTATCCAGCATCAACCCGCCGTGCTCTGCAAAATGGGGAGAAAGCTGCGATTACTATCTCGATGCTACCTGCAACGATCCTGTTATAACCGTATCTCCCGCCAGCCCCAGCGTTTGCGGGGCTACCGGTAGCATCGCATTAACTGCGTCTGGCGCTGGCGCTACACCCACTTATCTGTGGTCACCAGCCTCCGGCCTTTCTGCCACCACCGGCGCTACCGTAACAGCTACTCCCGGCACCACGTCCACTTATACAGTGACTGGCTACGGACCCGGTGTTTGTCTTGCCACAACCCCGGTAACTGTAACAGTAAATCCATTAGTTACCCCGGTAATAACACCAGGCGGCCCTACCACCTTCTGCAATGGTGGCAGTGTTACACTATCTGAAACATCCGGCACGGGTACGTTCTATCAATGGTATAGCGGATCATCACTTGTCACCGGAGCTACTAACAGTTCCTACACTGTTTCGCCCACTACAACTACTACCTATTCCGTATCTGTTACCAGCGCCGCAGGTTGCACAGGCAGCGCTGCAGTCACAGTCACAGTGCTCTCGAACCCAACACCTGTGATCACCCCTGGCGGCCCCACCTCCTTCTGCGCAGGTGGCAGCGTAGCACTCACCGAGACTTCTGGTACTGGCACCTTCTATCAATGGTACAGCGGCGCTTCAGCGATCGTGGGCGCTACTACAAATACCTACATCGCTTCGCCTCCCTCCACTACTACCTATTCCGTTGTTGTCACCACGGCTGGCGGCTGCACAGGCTCGGCATCAATTACGGTAACGGTGCTTGCAACACCCGCACCCGTCATCACTCCCGGCGGACCAACATCATTTTGCCCTGGTGGCAATGTCACACTTACAGAAACCTCAGGAACAGGCACACTCTATCAATGGTATAGCGGCACATCTCCGATCACCGGCGCTACCACCAACACTTATACCGCATCTCCGGCAGCTACGACAACTTACTCCGTACTTGTGACAAGCAGCGCCGGCTGCACTGCTGGCGTAGCAGTAACAGTAACCGTTCTTGCCAACCCAGTTCCCGTGATCACTCCCGGCGGCCCCACTACATTTTGTCTGGGCGGCAGTGTAACCCTTACCGAAACTTCAGGAACGGGCACCGCTTACCAATGGTACAGTGGCACCACACTGATCACCGGCGCAACTACAAATACGTATACTGCTGCTCCGGCCAGTACTACAACTTATTCAGTATTAGTGACCAGCTCCGGTGGCTGTACAGGCTCCGCATCTGTTACAATTACCGTCGTTACAAATCCCATTCCCGTTATAACACCCGGCGGCCCCTTAGCTTTCTGCGCGGGTGGCAGCGTCAACCTTTCGGAAACTTCAGGCACCGCCTCCTTCTACCAGTGGTATGCTGCCGGATCACCAATTGCCGGAGCGACCAACAGCACCTACAATGTACAACCACATTTTTATGTCCAACCTTCCAGCGAAGAAGCGTGGGTTCCATTCGCGCCCTAAGAAAAACACTGCAGCAAAGTTTTTGCTAGAGTAAATATCTGCTTGTTCATCGGTCCAAGTTACTAAGTCCAAAGCGCGACCTAATAGAGTTAAATAATTTTGATCGGTAATTTCACCTAAACCCATAGGTGTTGCTATCGGTCCTTTGCTTTCCACTTTCTCTGGCTGCATTATCGCCGGAGGTAGACTGGAGTCGTCGTCTTGATCTTCAGCATTCGCTGCTTGGCTGC
>CAINOM010000504.1 GCA_903851455.1 uncultured Bacteroidota bacterium
AGGGTGCAAAACAAAGCAAAACACTCCCGCATGTTACGGTGAAGATAACAAAACTTCATTAATCGGGTTTCCCACAGGAACCCTCGCGGAATTCCGTTTTTATAAACTGAATAAAAGCCCTTATATTGCATAAAAATTATTCAACTTATGAAAAAACTATTTACACTTACCGCACTTTTCCTGTTCGCAGCATCAGCCATTTTTGCACAGGGCAACGCTAAGAAAGGAAACTATACCGGGAAAGGTGGCACCGCTCATGAAGTGGTAAAAGGGAACAACATTACCATTAGCTATGGCCGCCCGATGAAAAAAGGACGGGAAATATTTGGCGGGCTGGTACCTTACGGACAGGTATGGCGCGCCGGTGCCGACGAAGCTACAGAGATCACTTTTGATAAGGGTTGCGTAGTAGACGGCCACCAGGTAAGCGCGGGCACCTATACTTTGTTCACAATACCAGGCGAGAAAGAATGGACGATCATCCTGAATAAGGAACTCGGCCAGTGGGGCGCTTATGGTTATGACAAGGTAAAGGACAAAAATGTAATGCAGGAGCAGGTTCCTATTTCAACCAATAATAAAATGGTGGAGCAATTCACTATTACTATCAAGGAGAACAATATTGTTATGGAGTGGGACAAGACAAAGGTAGAGATACCGATCAAGTTCTAAGATCATGCTACATTTAATCAAAAGCCCCGCGAACATTCGCGGGGCTTTTGATTCCTAAGGCTGGATTTAAAAATTAAAGTTCAGACCAATACGGAGCAAAGAAATATCGAAGCCCACCTCAGCAAATGCACCTACGTGCTCTGCAAAATTATACTTCGCACCTACGAACAGGCCGAAGGCTGGCAGTACACTGCTTGACTTGTAGTGTGCGTAGTCATTGTTGTAGTTGTAAAACCTCAAACCTACCATGGCGCCGCCATAAGGATCAAATTTGTTGTTCTTGTCCTTCAGCAGCGTGAGATGCCAGCTACCGCGGGCGCCAATAATATAGTTCGAATAGGTGATGTTGGTTCCATAAAGGCCGTAATGCGAGAACTGTGCGGCAATGATACCGCCTATACCTACTATACCGGGGCCGGCTTCTATGATACCCTGGTCATAGCTGACGCCGAAGGCTGGTAACGCTACGGGCGCATAGCCACCATAATAGCTGTAAGAATAGTCCGTGCCAAACCCAATAGACAGCGCTATTGTTTTGTCCCCGATGTCAAAAGCCGGATCCTGGCCTTTGCCAACCTTCCTGTTATCCTGCGCGTTGGTGTTGCCTGCCAGGAGAACCAGTAGCAATAACATGCATGATGCAATACTTGTCTTTTTCATTTTTATTTGGTTTTAATTATCAAATACCTTTTGTTATAGTAATAATACAAAAAAATAACCGCTAGCCAAAGAACATATATCCAACCACTATCGCTGCAACAATGCCGATCATATCTGCCAGCAGCCCGCAAGCCAGGGCATGACGGGTGTTTTTTACCTGCACGCTGCCAAAGTAAACGGCCAGCACATAAAATGTGGTCTCTGTTGAGCCCTGTATCACCGCCGCCAGCTTTCCCTGTATGGATGCCACCCCATAGTGCCGCATCGCATCTACCATAAGGCCGCGGGCGGCGCCGCCGCTCAGTGGTTTCATCATGGCTATCGGCAGGTCGGCTACAAACTCAGTGCGCATGCCACACATCGCAACCACTTTTGAGATGCCCCCGATCAGATAATCCATACAGCCCGACGACCGGAACACACTGATAGCGATAAGCATACCCACCAGGTAGGGAATGATGCGAACCGCTACATTGAATCCTTTCTTTGCCCCTTCAATAAAATGCTCATACACATTCTGCCGCCGCAGCATGCCCGCTGTAATGAACAACACAATGACGAACAATATAAACCCACTGCCTATAGCACCGATCGTTTGGTTCATCTTATCTGCCGGCATACCCGATAGCGAATAATGCAACAGCCATATCAGCCCGCCAAAACCAAATACAAATAAAATAACCGGTAACCTCAGCAAATTGATACGCTGGTACAAGGCCACTATAATCATGCCAGAGATAAAAGCGATAAACGTGGCAATAAGCGTAGGCAGAAATATATCCGCAGCATTGAAATGCTGCACATGCTGCTCCAGCGCTATGGTCTGGCGCATAGCGATCACCGAGGTAGGGATAAGGGTGATACCGGCCGTATTCAGCACCAGGAACATGATCTGCGCATCAGTCGCGGTGTCTTTTACAGGATTGAGTTCCTGCAATTCGCCCATTGCCTGAAGCCCTAGCGGTGTAGCTGCATTATCCAGCCCTAGCATATTGGCAGACAGATTCATCATTACGCTGCCATAGGCCGGGCTGTCTTTAGGTATCCCTTTAAACAAGACGCGGAACAAAGGCGACACGGCTTTGGCAAATACCCGTATCACACCCGCCTTCTCCCCTATCTTCATGATGCCCAGCCAAAGCGTCATAACTCCGGTAAGGCCTATAGATATCTCAAAGCCATTTTTTGCTGCATCAAACAAGGCATTAAGCATTTCAGCAAGCATGCCGGTCTGCCCAAGGAATATGACCTTAAACAACGCAACGACAAACCCGATAAGAAAAAATGCTATCCAGACGTAGTTTAATGCCATTTTTTTGCGAGTCGAAAGTCTAAAGTTCAATAACTAATCTAAGCCTGCAGGCAGGTCATCTACGCTGCTCACGCTACTTCACCCGCTACTCCGGAGAGGGCTGGGAAGAGGCGGCTCC
>CAINOM010000505.1 GCA_903851455.1 uncultured Bacteroidota bacterium
GCTCATTTTGTAAAGAAGACATATTGAGATTAAACGAGCCGCCGCTGGGGTTTGGAAAAACGTTAAGAGATGCGCCAGCCGTTACAGTTTTTACTCCTGTTGTCGTAGCCCCTGTATCCCATTTCATAGCCGATGCCTTATAACCGTGGCTATTGTCACAGAAAGCAACATACGGAATACTACCGTAACCGAGGGCCATTGAAACGTAGTCTACCGAGCTATCCGTAAACCCAAGGAGGCCTAATGGTGCCCAACCAGAGCCATCGTACTTCATCACAGTTGCTCTGCCGCCGTGCCCCTGGTCGGCATAGGAGACATAAGGCGTGCCGCTTTTATCTATCACTATGGAGGTATAAACGGCCATTCCTGCCGAGAACCCAACACTTCCGACATTGACCCAGCTGCTGCCGTCGTATTTTTTTACGGTAGCTTTATAGTCATTCCCATAATCTTCATAGGCCAGATACGGGGTTCCCAAAGAATCTATAGCGATGGAAGTGTAGAACACGGCGCTATCCGAGATACCGGAGCCGCCCACAGTGGCCCAGCTGCTGCCGTCGTACTTCATCACGGTAGCCTTATTGTTCACACTCCAATCCGCGAATGCTACATAAGGAATGCCTCCGCGTATAGCAAGGGTTACGTATTGCGCTGTACTATCTGAGAAACCGGGAGTGCCGACAGACACCCAACTACTACCATCGAATTTCATTACGGAAACTTTCTGTCCGTAGCCAAAATCTGTGAACGCGGCATAAGGTGTATCGTTTGCCATTACTATTACCGGGTATGCGGCGAAGCTGTCTGAGAAACCCGCGGGGCCTACATTAACCCAACTGCTCCCGCTATACTTCATAACTGTTGCTTTAGAACTATAGGCCTGGTCCTGGTAAATTACATATGGCTCACCAGAGCTATTAAGAGCTATCCCACACACGCCGGCAACCCCTGCGGAAAAGCCCGGGCTTCCCACCGTTACCCAGCTGCCGCCACTGTATTTCATTACTGTAGCTTTTTGGCCATTGACAAAATCCTTGAAAACTACGAACGGTGTCCCACTTCCATCCACGGCCATTGACGTAAAGTCCGCCTGGCCAGGCGTAAACCAGCCACTGCCAATTGTATTCCACGATTGTGCACCAGCATTAAAAGATGATATAGCGATTACCAGGAACGTAATAAAGTATAAGGAGAATCTTTTCATGATGAAATGTTTGCATTAAAAATAAACCTTATTTATCATTCAGGCAACATTTCTTGCTTTCAATTACAGAATTACAATGCAGTTGCAGGACATTTTACATCATGGTAAAACAGGAATTTCCACCCCTCTCTCCTACCCTGTTCCGCATATTGCTCACGGAGCTGCATCGCTTTTTTACCATCATAGTCGTACTTGGCCACATACTTCATCTTCATTTGCTTAAGCTGGGGAGCCTCGTCTCCGCCAAAAAAAACCTTATCCTTGCCGTCGTCTATGAGGTACACAATATGCTGCGGACAATGTCCGCCCGAAAGGGTGAAACGTATATAGCCATCTATAAGTCCCTGTTGGCCATCCAGCCACTTCACCTGTTTAGTGGCCAATAACGGTTCTATATCTTCGGGATGATAAGATGGGTGGCCTGTCTTCAACGCAAAATCCGCCTCTGGCCTGTAAATGCAGTATTCCGCATTCGGGAACGTAGTATTCACCAGTCCGTTATTGTCCTTAAATACGAGGCAACCAGCGTGGTCCTTGTGCAGATGCGACAGCAACACCTTGGTTACTGCAGCTGGCTCATAGCCATGCGCACGGAGATTATCGTGTATCTGTAATACCCCATCGCTGTTGTTGAATCCGAGGCCGGTATCGAATACGATCACGTCCTTATCCGTCACAACAAGAAACGGCTGCACCTCTACCAGCAACGAGCCTGTTGGCCTGTCGGTCAATTCGTCATTTGCCAGGCTAAATGGAACAAACTGTTTATCATGTCCTACTGTAAATACGCCCTCAGATAGTGGATAGATCGATGCCATGGGGCAAAGTTAACCCCTGTCCCCTAAAGGGAAACCATAAATTTAGCCAGCATAAATACATCAGCTAATCAATAATAATTGAGCAATTTTATCTTTACAAATAAAAAAAGTCCGATTGATTTACAGCGGCCAAAGTGACGCAACCCAGCGAAGCCCCCTTTCAGGGGGTTTGGGGGTTTTAGTAGTTGGGAGTTTTACCTTATCAGCACCTGCCGGTCTGCATCCAGCCGCACAAGAATGAAAATAAGTACACTGAATGACAAAAGTGAAGAACCGCCATAACTCAGAAAAGGCAGCGTAATACCTATCACCGGCGCCAGGCCAACGGTCATAGAGATGTTCACTGCAAAGTGAAAAAACAATATAGACGCCACACAATAAGCGTAGACCCGCGTAAAGGCTGAACGCTGGCGCTCACCTATGAAGATGATGCGCAACATGAGCGACACATAAAGAATAATGAGCACGGCGCTCCCCACAAAACCGAACTGCTCCCCAATAGCACAAAAAATGAAGTCGGTATTCTGCTCCGGCACAAACTGATTTTTGGTAGATGTTCCGTTCAAAAAACCCTTACCCCAAAAGCCACCCGACCCTATTGCGATCTTAGATTGCAGTACATTGTATTCCGAACTGTTGCCCTTCTTTTCCTCACCTGCCACCAGTCGCTTATTATACTCATCGGGCACGTCCTTACCAATGATCGAGTAGATACGGTCTATCTGGTGTGCCTGCAATACATGCTTGAAAGCAAAGGGAACCGCCACCTGCGAAAATAGAATACAGAAAAGCCAGATACCCACCAGCAAAAGGCGTGGTTCCCACCTGCGTCTTAAGGTAGTCCGCATCAGCCATGCTACCAGAGCCGCCAGCACCGTAAGGGCGATGAACAAAATTTTGCGGTCTACAAGCAGTGTAGTTAGTACTAGTGCGATGGCCGAAAAACCTACTACAAGTACCGTATTAGGAAGTCCCTCGCGATACATGACCAGGAAAAAACAGAAATAAACCAAGGCCAGACCGGTCTCTTTTTGTGCCAGTATGAGCACAGCCGGAGCCAGCGCTATTGCCACACCCACAAGCCGGTGCTTCAGCGTTTTGAAATTCGTCTCCGGTAGCGACAGGAATTTGGCCAGCGCCATGGCAGTAAATATCTTGGCCACCTCCCCGGGCTGAAAACGAAAACTACCCACCCCCAGCCAAGACCTTGAGCCCTTCACATCTACTCCTGCAAATATGGTGACGACAAGCACCGCCAATCCTATAGTATAGGCCAGGAAGGCAAACGAGGAAAAAAACTTACTGTCCGTCAGCATGATCATCATGCCAAGCAACAAAGAGTATCCAAACCACATCAATTGCTTCATGTAGCTCTTGTTCATAATGAAGATCGAAACATCGGTAGTGCGGTGCTCCACTGAAAAAACAGCCAGTATGCCCACGGTCACCAGTGCTATATAGAGCAGCAGCACTATGCCGTCTATCCGGTAAAACAACGATTTTCTCAGTGAGCTCATTCTGTTCAATTTGAAGATCAGGCAATTTGAAAATGGCCAGAGATTGTTCGCCACGTTCTACCAAACTTAAAAACTACCTACCTAATAATCTGTTCAACTTATCCTTTTAAAATTCCAATTCCAAAATGCGCAATTTTCAAATTACTTACTCTTTTTCAGTTTTTGATTTATCCATCGCTCCAGCATCGCTTCGGCATTTGCATTCCTTGTACTATCTGCGAGCCGCTTCTTTTCCTGCCTCGCCCGGTATATTTCTGCGTCATGCAGGCGCGATACCGAGTCGATCGTATACACATACTTATTGATCAGGTGCGCATTGATCATCTTATCCTCTACAGCTTTTCTCTTAACAGAAACGCTGTCTTTGAGATACTTTTCCATAAGCAGGCTGGCGATCGGCGCCGCCCATTCCGCACCAAACCCGGCATTCTCAATAGCTACAGCTATAGCGATCTTCGGGTTCTCACGCGGAGCGAAGGCTACGAACATGGAGTGGTTCTGCATCTTGATCACCTCGCCATTCACAATTGCTTTATTTTCAGCGGTACCTGTTTTCGCACAAACGGTTATGCCTTCTATCTTAGCGCCTACAGCTGTTCCGCTTTCCACCACGTCCTGCATCGCCTGCTGCACAACGCTGAACGTGGTATCCGGTATGTTCAGCACCACATGTTTTTCCAGGTATCTCTTCAGCAGGCTGTCATTTTCATTCCTGCCTATCGCCTTTACAAAATGTGGTGTATAGTAATATCCCTTGTTGGCGATCATGCACATGCCGTTGGCCATTTGTAGTGGCGTCACAGAAAGCTCACCTTGCCCCATGCCCACGAAAACGACCGTGCAGGAATTCCATGAAAATTTATAGCGGTCATTGTAGTAAGCGGAATCAGGTACACGCCCTGTCCCCTCAAATGGAATGTCCACACCTGTCTGCCGGCCAAACCCTATCGCCGAAAGATAGTCGTGCCATACCTGCAGTCCGGTCCGCACACTTTCAAATTTTGAGTAGTCTATCGTCAGCCTGAATACATGACAGAAATAAGAGTTGCACGAGTGCGCCAGCGCCAGCCTGAAATTGGCCGCATGCCCAGCATCCTTGTGCTCGCATTTTATGGGCCGTCCACAGTAGTTATAACTGCCATAGCACGCCAGTCCGAAATTGGGCGTAATAGCCCCGGCAGCCAGTGCTATCAGCCCGGTCATAGGCTTAATGGTAGATCCCGGCTGGTAAGTCGCCTGTATAGCGCGGTTAAACAATGGCCGCGTCGCCTGCCGGTAAAGCATTGCATAGTTCTTTGCCCTGTCCCTGCCGCGCAGCAGATTAGGATCGTAGGTAGGGCTGCTCACCATGGCCAGTATGCCACCTGTCTTAGGGTCTATGGCCACCACACTCCCTATTTTATTCTGCATCAGCTTCTCCGCATAAGCCTGCAGATCGGCATCCAGGAATAAGTCGAGTTGCTTGCCGGAGATCTCCTGGCTGTCCAGTATACCGCCACGGTACGGATCGCGCGGCCGGTTGAACTTATCCCTTTCCAGGTAGTGCACACCACGCTGCCCACGCAGCACTTCCTCATATTCCAGTTCCAGGCCGCTAAAGCCGGTATAGTCGCCCTGGCGGTAGCTGGCATGGCGCGGTCGCTTCAGCATCTCCGGCGACACCTCTCCTATGTAACCCAGCACAATGCCGGCGCTCGCATTTTCATACGCCCTGATGTTGCGCTCCACCAGCTCAAAGCCGGGGAACATGTAGATGTTCTCCTGGAACCTCGCGGTCTGCTCCGGGCTCAGCTGCTCCATAAAGGGGCTTTGCCGCACATCTATATTCCGCGAAAGTACCCGCTCCAGTATCTTCACATAAGTGGCCTTATCGATATCCAGCACAGCACAAAACTGGGCTGTGTCAAACGTCTTGGGCACATTATGAGGGGTCACCATCAGGTCGTAGATGGTAGTATTAGATAACATTACCTTGCCTTTCCTGTCAAGGATAGCACCACGTGGCGGATACACGACCTTTTTATAAATCGCAATGTCGTTGGCTAGTATCTTGTATTTCGACTCGAAATTCTGGAGAAAAAAAAGCCGTAGCAATATTACAGACGCGACGCCTATAAATATAAAGCTAATGACGTATTGGCGCGGGTTTTGCGCAGCAGACATACTTGTTTCTCCTGTTATTTAATTCTTTCGCAAACCTACCATAAAAAGAGCTGCAACAGATAAGCAAAAGCGTTAAAAAACCACAGTATTTATACAGTATGGTGGGTAAAAAGCC
>CAINOM010000506.1 GCA_903851455.1 uncultured Bacteroidota bacterium
CGTATCTGCGTTTACTACAGCGCCCGCCATGATCACGGTACCCTCACCTATTGTCGTACGCTTTGAAATATATGCGGCCACATGTATCGCAGTGCCGAAAGAGACAGTACTACCCATACGCTCGGCTACCCTTTTACGCGTTGCATTTACGCCAATGCTGATCACCATTTTATCATTTACGGGTTCACCCGCAGCTAAAGGTCGCTTTACCGGGTATTCCCAGACAGGAACCCTATCCGCATCATCCCATATTTCTATATGCGGCGTGCCGGTACTCTCCAGTATTTCGATGATCACCTTTCCATGTCCGCTGGCGCCGTAAACGATCATATTATGAATTCAAAAGTAAAACAAGGTATTACAGCAAAGATAACTATTGCAACAAGTAATCAAAAGGTACAAAAAGCTTAAGATGTCCCAATTTGCTGGTTTGTGCGCCAGATATAGTCGTCAACTAGTGGAAGCCCTGTCTCCAGCTCATTCGCCCTGTTAAATTGAACAAGCGCGGCTTCATACTTGCCGCTTTCGAACAGGTAGATCCCTGAGTTCCGGTAGGCGTAGGCATTATCACTGTTTAATTCCAGCGAGCGGTCGTTGTCTGCTTTGCCATCCGCCAGCCAACCCAGCATCAATTTAGCAAACGCCCTGTTGCAATAAGCATAAGCGAAATTCTTGTCGATCTCAATAGCTTTATCGAGGTAGGTGATCGCATCCTGGTGGCGGTTGATCAGCGATAATATGTACCCGAAGTTGTTCAGATTATATTTATTGGCGCCGCCCGTTTGCAGCAGGTGTGTATAGTATTTTATAGCCTCATCATATTTCCCAAGCAAACCTTTCAGCAGGGCCATTTGCATCCTGTCGTGTGCATTAATATTACCGATCTTGCTCACCAGTTCTCTTTGTATCTCGTCTGCGCGGCGGTAATTCTTCAGTTTCAGGTTCGCGCTTACCGCATTCCTGTATACTTCCGGGTTCTTCGTTCCGCCGACTATTATGGCCTCAAAAACCGGCAGACATTCAGCATACCTTTTTTCCCGAAACTGATCCATTGCTTCATCAAAACCTGCAGGCATCTTTTTTGCGTCCAGCATTCTCTTGATATGCGTTCCATCGTTGTACGTAATCGCGCCGTGGTGCATATCGATGTTTGAGTTGCGGGGCACCATATTAGACAAGAATGAAAGCCCTGTCCAGATGGCAAACACGCACAGCAGGCCGGCGGCCAGGTCATCATGGTGCATCACCAAAAAGAACGCAAGCAAGGCGCTTATGAAAAGAACCAGTGAAGCCATAGGCCCGGCAAGGATAACCATAAACTCCTGGTCAGCCGAAGCACACTGACTGTGGCGGCAAAGACCACCCTTCCACATGAATATATTTTTAAACACCCGGAATTCAAATTTGCCGATAGAGACAGGTATGCTGCGCGCATCATCGCCGTAAGACCCGAGATATAAAACAACTCTCTCCCCTGTGTACATATACGCAGCTATCGCATGCCCCATTTCGTGAATGGTGGTTATCAGTATCCTCATTAAGAGAAGTGAAGAAACTGCGATAAGAACGGTCGAGAACCAGTACGCTGCCATTTGATTACAAAATAAAATACTATCCGGCGAAGATCACTAATTCCCTGTAAACTTCTCCATAGTAGCCGAAGTATCTGAACTGATCCCCTCGGACTTCACCACATTCCGGACAGTGAGAAAGAATATTTTGAAGTCAAGCGCAAAGCTGATATTGTTTACGTACCAGACATCATACTCAAACTTCTGCTGCCAGCTTATGGTATTGCGCCCATTCACCTGCGCCCAGCCCGTAATGCCGGGACGCACATCGTGCCTGTGTCTCTGCACCTCACTGTAATGCGGCAGATATTCTACAAGCAGCGGCCGTGGGCCAATAAGGCTCATGTCGCCCGTTATCACATTGAGCATCTGCGGCAACTCATCGAGCGAAGTTCTCCTGATGAAACTCCCGATGGCCGTGAGCCGGTCGGCATCCGGCAATAATGCTCCACTCTTGTCCTTGCGGTCATTCATGGTCTTGAATTTGATCACCTTGAACAACTTTTCATTCTTACCCGGCCTGGTTTGAAAGAAGAACGGCTTGCCTGAATTTGCAATAGCGAGCAAAACAACTACGATCAAAAAAACCGGTGACAGAACTGTGAAAATGATAAGCGCTACCAGCAGGTCGATAACCCGCTTAAAAAAGTAAACGTATATAGATGAAGCGAAGCTTCGTTTCATTGTTTACTTTTTCAGTATCGCACTTATATAGTTAAGATATTTTTTAGCCAGCACTTCCCGGTCAAAATTCTCCTTGGCAAATTTATACCCGCTTTCTCCTTCCCTCGTAATTCTTTCGGGATCATCCAGGTACTGGCGAATGATGCGGTTATACTCGCCAATATTCTCGGGTTCCACATACACGCCCGCACCAGCCGCTTCTACCAGTTCCCGCGACACGCCATCAATGGCCATAAGTATCGGCCGCTTGCAGGACATATAGTCGAAGGTCTTGTTTGAATAAACAGTTTTAAACGTATCAACGCGCTTGAGAACTGACGCGCCCATTTCCGAGGCCAGGATATAGCGAAACACTTCTGCCTTAGGAACTGAGTCGAGAAATCTTACGTTACCGATCTGGCGATCCGCAGCCATTTTCATCAGTCGATCTTTTTCCATGCCCTGCCCTATCAACAGGAATAGCACATTGGTGTCTTTCAAAGCCTGGCCTGCATCTAAAAGCTGCTCCAGGTAATTGGCCACACCATGTGCGCCAACATAGGTGATCACAAATTTACCGTCGAGGTCGTGCTCTTTTCTAAATGCCACGCGATCAAAATCATTCAGCAGTTTTTCGGAAAGGCTGAAGTCGGAAGCATTCGATATCTGGATAAGCTTATTCTCTGGTATGTGCTTCTTTTCCCTGAGCGCTGTGTAGAACGCCGGAGTAAGCACATTGATGAGCTTAGCCCGTTTGTAAATGAATCCTTCTACCCAATAGGCCAGCTTAATAACCAGTTTATTAGTGAGCACGCCGGTGTCTATTGCCGACTCCGGCCATAGGTCGCGCACCTCAAAGACAAAGGGCATACGCCGCAGCCGGGAAATAAGATAGCCACTGGCGCCAACGAACAACGGCGGAGAAGTGACAATGACCACATCAAATTTTCCCTTCGCTTTGAATAAGCCTGCGTAAAGCGACGAGAACATAAAAGAAAAATAGCCCCAAAGCCTGCCTATGAAGTGCTTATTGTACGCCTCTGAAACATGGCA
>CAINOM010000507.1 GCA_903851455.1 uncultured Bacteroidota bacterium
GGAAGTAATATTTTTTTCATTAGAGATGCGTTTGAACCCTAAATATATAGCTAACGCAGGCACTGGAGGGTGAATTAACGTTATTTACCTGCCAAGCTTCTCCTCCTACGTTATGATGTCAATATTTTCTTGTGGGGTTGCGGGACGTATGAAAAACGGAAAACTGCCTCGACCAACTTTTTTCTTTTGTATATTTTATATATGGGCGGCATTTTATAGAAAAAGCATCGGGATTTTTGGCAATGCTATTTAACTTGTTGATTACAGCACTAAACAATCGATCGCCAAGTCCTTCTTCGCGCTCCTCATACCAAAGCCAGGATGCGGCCATTTCGCGTTGAGCTTTTGAAGAAATAACAACTGAATAAACAGGATTATTTTCCATATTTCTGCTGCCGAAGTTGCTGAATGGACGTTGCAAGTTCGTCTAAAGTAAAGCCCTTATCGGCACCAGATTCCAGCGCTTTACTGCGTTCGTCGAATTCTGCGATCAGTTTTTTATCATTCCACCATTCGTAGTTTGCGTCCAGTTGCGGCTCAAGCAAAGAATATATCGCACTTAGTTTTCTGTCGTCAGCCACACGGATGTAGTCGTACAACTTTGCGCGAATTGCTATAGCATTTGGTTTGGCGAGCATAGATGCAATTTAACGATTTTCTGGAAAAATATCGTTATCACCTACGGCTGAATGGGCGAAGCTGCCGGATAGAAATTTGAATAACCCCTTTATACTCGTAACTTCGCAGCCTCCCGAACTATCGGGATATATATTTATTAATATACGTTAGTTACCAATGAGTTCTATAGTAGAAAAGCTGGAGGCAATTAAGGCGAGATTTGACGATCTGGGGGTGGCACTCACCAACCCGGAGGTGGTCAATGACAACAAACGCTTTTCGCAGATCAGCAAGGAATACCGCAAGCTGGAGAAAATAGTTGATGTTTATAAAGCCTACAGGACTTGTGTAGACAGCCTCGATTTTGCCCGTGAAGTACTGGAAACAGAAAGTGACGAGGACTTGCGCAACCTTGCCAAAGAAGACCTTGAAAAACTCGAAGTACAAAAAGAACAACTCGAAACTGATATCCGCAACCTGCTCATACCAAAGGATCCGCAGGATGAAAAGAATGCCATTATTGAAATCAGGGCCGGTACCGGTGGCGACGAGGCGAGCATTTTCGCAGGCGATCTGCTGAGGATGTATACAAGATATTGTGAGCGCAGGGGCTGGAAGGTGGCTCTTGTATCGGAAACCGAAGGCACTGTAGGCGGCTATAAGGAGATACAACTTGAAGTAGTCGGAGAGGATGTATACGGTGTACTTAAGTTCGAAAGCGGTGTGCATCGTGTACAGCGTGTTCCAGCCACAGAGGCCAGCGGACGTGTGCATACTTCAGCGGCCACGGTAGCTGTAATGCCGGAAGCGGAAGAAATAGATTTTGAGCTGAAGGAAAGCGACCTGAAAATGGAAACGGCACGCAGCGGCGGTGCCGGCGGCCAGAACGTGAACAAGGTGGAGACGAAAGTAATACTGACGCACATACCAACCGGCACGGTGATCACCTGCCAGACCGAGCGCTCGCAGCTTGGCAACCGTGATAAAGCCACAGCCATGATGCGTACCCGCCTTTATGAAGAGCAGGTGCGCAAGCAGGAGGATGAGATCAGCCGCCGGCGTAAAAGCCTGGTGAGCACGGGAGACCGCAGCGCCAAGATCAGGACTTACAACTACCCGCAGGGCCGTATCACCGACCATCGCATCAACATGACCATATACGCTCTGGATGATTTCATGAACGGGAATATACAGGAAATGCTGGATGCGCTGCAGTTTGCTGAAAACGCTGAGAAAATGCAGGCCGGGGAAACCGTGATATAATAAATGCAGCCATTGTTGCTGTTTTTGGCCTATTTTTAATATGTTTAACTACAAAATTTTGGAGTAATGAATAGCCCGGGATCAAACCAATCCGCAATCGCATACAATATCATTAAGCGTAGAAAGCTTATTGCTATTGTTACCGTAGTCGCCGCAGTTGCCGGAGCCATATTTTATTTGACAGGGCTCAAAAAATACGAGGCTACCTCGGAATTCATTTTGCGGAACCCGCTTTACAGCGACCGGGGTAATCTGTATGGTGGCGAAAGGGCAATGGATTATTTCGCCGGCGAAGATGATATAGATAAGATAATCCTGCTTTCCGGCTCCAGCCTTGTGCAGGACCAGGTAATACACAATATGCATCTTGCGACAGCATATAAGGTTGACTCAACTACCCGGAAGGGACAATTAAGCCTGGAGAAAAAATTCAACAGCAACCTGCGACTGACGCGCACCGAATTCAAGGGCCTTTTGCTGGGATATACAGATACGGATCCTGATCGTGCTGCAAATGTGGCCAATGAAACAGTGCGTATTCTGGAAAAGGAATTTGGTGGTTTTTACAAGGATATGAGGCAAAACATGTACCAGTCCATTATGGACAAGATACATGATGAAGACAGCAGTATTAATGCACTTACGGATACTTTGGCCAGGTTACGTGACCTATACGGTATTTATGACATCATCAGTCCAGGAAGAAATAACGTAATTCTTAGCACTGTTAAAACTACGGGTCACCCGAATTTTGCATCAGGAGTGGAAAGGCTCCAGAACATAGAATCTTTAAAAGATGAGTTAGTGGCTTCCAGGGCTAAGCAGAGTACGCTCGCTAATCAATACGAGACCGGGAATGCCAAAGATCAGTTGCCAATGCTAAAGGTGGTAACCGAGGCGAAAAACCCGGTAAGGGCCAAAGGCCCCGGTGGTATTCTGACGGTTATTATTTGCGGGTTCCTTGGGATGTTCTTCAGTATTGTTTACATACTGCTGTATAACTCCCGTTTTTGGGAATATGATGAGGCCGCTAACAAATAGGGCTGAGGGATGTGTAATCATTGCCAGGTTTAACTAACAAAATAAAAATGACAAATACATCTTTTGACCTTGTTGACATTATCAGGACGCTCCAAAAGAAAAGGGGTTTTATCCTGGCTATGACCTTGGTTGCTATGCTGCTCGGAGGCATTTTCCTGGTGGTGCGGCAAAAAAAGTACAAGGGCGTGGCCACTTTTTTTGTCAATAATCCACTGTATGGCGACCGCAGTACTTTATTCCGCTCCCAGGATACCCGCTATGTTGACTATTTCGGTGGCGACGATGATGTAGACAAGATCATGGCTTTTGCCAATTCGGATACCGTTCGGGATCGCGTCATCAGGAACTGCCAGTTTGATAAGATATATAAACTCGATCTCAACGATCCAAAGGGTCATGCGGCGTTGATGAGCATTTTCACTAAGAATTTCACTATAAAGCGCAGTGAGTACAAAGATGTAACAGTTTCTTATGTAGCTAAAGAGCCGGTAGATGCGGCAAATGTGGCCAATATGGCGGTGTCGGTGATGGAAGAAACCTACCGCCACTATTACACGGCCATGAAAATGAACATTTACAGTTCTATCAGTGAAAAGGTTACCCAACTGGACAGTTCCATCAATGCGCTCACAGATACATTGGCCGGCCTGCGCGATAAATACGGTATATACTCCCTGATAAGCCCCGACCGCCGCAACATCATCACTGGCGATTTGCGCGCAGGAGGCAAGGGCTATGGCAGGGCTATCGAGGAGATTCAGAATATTGAATCCATAAAAGATCAGCTGGTCACCGACCGCGCTCATTATATTTCAACCCTCAATGAGTTTGCCGCTACCACGAACCGTTCTATGGAATTTCTTAAGCTGATCACCAGGGCGTTGCCCCCTACCAGTCCCACAGGCGCCAGTATCACTATGGTGTTACTTGTGGCTGCATGTGCGGGTATCGGTTTCAGCAGTATCTACGTTTTGCTCATTACTTATTTTCGCAAGCTTAATTCGGTAGTAAGATAAATGCTCACGGCACTAAAAAATAAATGGTTTGACATCCTGGCATTTTCCGTGCTGTTTGCAACCGTCATAATATTTGCTTTTACCAGCAGCTATTATGTATTGGCAGCGCCATTTGTTTTTTTATGGCTCATGCTTATTTCTGTAAACTGGAAGTCGGCTTACTGGATATTTCTCTTTACCATTCCCGCTTCCATCCAGCTCACGTTCGCGGCAGATACGATGTCTATCACGCTGCCAGACCAGCCGCTGATGTGGACCTTCCTTCTGCTGTTTATATTGATATGGGCGAGAAACCCTAAAGTGATACCGGAATGGTGGTGGCGCGATCGCCTGGTGCTTATTGTAACACTACAGTTTTTATGGACCATTGTCGCAGTGATCTTTTCAAAGATGCTGTTCTTTTCGCTCAAGTTCCTCCTCGCGAAGACGTGGCTGCTGGTATGCTTTTTCGTCTTACCCCTGTGGATATTCCAGGAGAAAAAGGATTTTGTACGGGGCTTCCTGGTATTGCTGGTACCTATGCTGGCCACCGTTATTGTGATATTGATCCATCACTACCTGCTGGGTTTCCGCTTTGATAAGGTGCAAAAGTCAATGAGCGGCCTTTATTACAATCACGTGGATTATTCTACCGTGATATCCATGTTCCTGCCGCTGCTACTTGTGGCACTTCCGCTTACCAAGGGCAGGAATATCCTGATCAGGGGCGCCCTACTGCTCATTATACTCATCTTTATGACCGGTATCGGTTTTGCATATGCCCGTGCTGCTGTTATAGGCGTTGTTTTTGCCGTGGTCATTGGCCTGGCCATACGCATGAGGCTTGTCAACTTTGTTATGCCCGCCTTTTACGGCCTTATCATTTTACTCATGTGCTACATGGTGCCCAATAACAAGTATATCGAGTTCAGGCCCGACTACAACAACACCTACATGCACAAAAGCTTCACCGATCACATCATTTCTACGTTCCGTGGCAAGGACATGTCGTCTATGGAGCGGTTATACAGGTGGATAGCTGCAGTAAGAATGAGCAAGGACCGCCCCTTAACAGGCTACGGCCCGCGCGCATTTTATTATTTTTATAAACCCTATGCGGTCACTTCATTCCGCACTTATGTGAGCCGCAATCCGGAGCAGTCTACTACGCATAACTACTTCCTATACATGCTGGTGGAACAGGGATGGCCGGCCATGATACTCTATGCCATACTCATGGTGCTGATTTTTGCCAAAGCACAAAAAATATATCACCGGTTCAAAGACCGGTTCTACCGCCATGTTACCATCGGGCTGGCTATGACAATTGCCGTTGGTTTCATTAACAATTTCTTCTCCGAGCTGATAGAGACGCACAAAGTCGCCGCGCTTTTCTTTATTCCACTTGCGCTGCTCATCATTCTGGACAGAAAGAGCCGGGCCGGTGCGGGCAACGAAGACCTGGCGGTTGTATAACCAAATCCAAAAGATTTACCGGAGAGAGCTACTTCACCTTCATTTTGCGAAATAGGAGTTTCAGAATTAATGATAAGCTCCTGCCTTAGCGGGTGTATGAGCACATCCATATCTTTCAGTGGTATACATTTTTGCAGAGGCTCAGCATCACCGGGTAAAACCATTGCATGGTCGGTACTTCTCCTGTTCTTAAAATGCAGTTCCACAGATGAAACTCCATCGCACTCCGATGCTGTGTTTGTAAATTGAGCCTTTCTTTTTCAACGATAAGGAATTGCATTTGCTCGTGTATGTTTCATTGATGCAAAGTACGGCCGCCCGGCTATCCACGCGAATGCACAGAGGCATTGTCTTACTGATTAAGCTCCAATATCGTTTCTGCGAACCAGTAAAGTCATAATTCCCGATCAGATTTATAATACCATTTCTACATCAGATATCGATTTGCCTGAAAGGCTGAAATGCGAATAGCCGGAGGTGAAACCCCCGATAGAAAAGCTTTTGATCGCAGCGCCAGAGGCGTTGCATGTTATGCGCATGGTGGGATTTTGACATTCCTCCATGCTATAGCACCTGTAATTTTTATTTCGTGGGTATCATAAAAGAAACCGCCTCTGTTTTGAGCAGGGGCGGTTTCTTTATCTGAAAGATGATTGCTGTTACCTCAGCAGGGTAAGATTTCCCTGGTGATGCTCTTTCTGACCATCTTTGAATGTAGCATCAATAACGTAAACATAAACAGCTTCCGGTTGTGGAGTCTGATTGAAAGTACCATCCCAACCCCTGCCGTCAAGACTGGTGGTCTGATACATCAATTGTCCCCAGCGGTTGTAGATGTTCATATTGAATGATGTCAAACCTCTTGTGAGCAACTGGCGTGGGTAGAAGTAATCATTAACTCCGTCGCCATTCGGTGTAAACACGTTAGGAATGTCCATGTAGCAATCTTTCTGAACCCATACGGTATCTGATGAAGAACATCCATTGATGGTTACGACTGCATAGTAATAACCAGGTTTTACAACCGTTATCTCAGATGATGAGTCCCCTGTGTTCCATGCCCAGGTGGTGCCCGGTATCAATTTATTTTGCTCGTCGGATAAGATGATCGCTGTGCTGCCGGGGCAGATCGAAGTATCAGCGCCAAGATAAATTTCAGGGTAGCTGTATACATTGATCACCTTGCTGGCGGTTGTTTCCGGGCAAGCCCTGTACTGCGCAGTTACGGTCACCAGGTACTGACCAGCCTGGTCAAACCCATGCACCACCGGATTTACATTGTTGATCGTAAATCCATCTGCAGGTACACCGTCAGACACCGACCATGTATTACCTGTGCTGCCTTCGGTGGCATATATCGCGGTGAAGGTAACATCCTTACCACGGCATATCGCCGAGTCTGTGTAAAGCAGCTGTATGTTACTGATAGTATCGACAACTACCTGCTGCTTGAAGGTATCACTACATGGTACGAAGTTGGTCTCCACAAGTATCACGGTATAAACGCCGGTATTGTTATAAGTATTCGTTGGCGTGGCTCCCGCGAACGTGCTGCCGTTTCCGAAGTTCCAGTAGTAGGTAGTAGCCGCGCTATCCGGAGGGCTTAAATTGACAGACGTGTTGGTAAAATCAACAGGGGTCAGCTGGCACACATAAGGTGCTGGCGTGAACGAATAAGATGGAGAAATGTAATTGAGCAGTTTCAGGTTATGGAAGAAGCTGTCAACACATACACCATTGGTCGCGTAAAGCTTCACGATGAATGCTGTGTCGGAAAGGTTGTTCAGGTAAATGTGACTCGGGTCCTGCGCAGTGTCTGTATAGCCATCACCAAAGTACCAGTGGTACGTGAGGGAATGGTCAGAGTCGGAATAGTTGTCATTGGTGAAAACAACCGTATCGCCATGACAGCCATAATCGATCTTTACTCTAAAAGTATCCTGTAGTTTCGGTCCGGTCAAAGTAACGCCGATCAATGGAAGGGTTTGGCATACACTGTCCGTACGTGCGAAAAAGTTGGTGTAAGTATCACCGTCACACAGCGCCGTAAACAACACCATGCTGTCTGGTCCTACATAATAGCTAACAGAGGTATTAAGGCCGTTGTGCGTATAGTAGATCGTATCCAGCTGATTAGGATTAAGTCCGTAAATAGTTATAGCACCGTTACATGCGCCGCACCTGTTCGGGTTCACCGAGCTGAGTGAGCGTATCGGGAATGGTGGGTTAAGCAACACCAATGGACCGATCGGATCGGAGTGGCAGAAGCCATAGGTCACCACAATATTGCCATAAGAGCCTGCGAGTAATCCCGATAAGGTAATAGTGCCCCCAGGCGATACCGTTGCCACATACGGCGTCACGGCTACACCATTATAATTATATCGTACCGTATCGACGACCCCGGGCACCAGGTTGGATAGCACAATGGTGCCATCTGCCGCGCCGCAATAAGTCGGATTGGTAAATGTCGGTATGGGAATAATAGCAGGTGGTGGATCGATTGTTATGGGGAGCCATGCGCCGCACTCGTGAGAGACGTTCGTGAAGATACTGATCGTATCTACCCCCGGTGATAGACTATCAATAAACATCACCGAGTCCACAAATACCTGGAACGTATCCAGTCCACCGCCGCCGGAGACATCTATCGTCCACGGCTTACCTGTTCCTCCCGGTATCACATAGACGACCGCCTTTTGGAAACAGGTTGCCGGGAAGGCAATGGAGTCTCGTATCGTTGGTACCGGGTAAATATTTATTGAGTAGGCCTGTACGTTCACACCCGAGAGTGGGCAGTTATCGTCCTGCATATGCAGGAAGAAGGTATACAGGCCGGGCGGCATTGACGATGTATTTCCACATACCGTTACTGTCGGGTGGTTGGTGCCGTTGGCGGTTACTGTATACGTCATGCCGCTGGTAAGACCGGTTACCGTGAGTGTGATATGATTGGAGGTGTCAGACTCTGCGGCAGTATAGGTGACGCACCATGCACCCGCATTACCGCACACATGGTAGTGGGTACTGTCATCAAACTCTACACCGCTGAGGCTGGCCAGGGTGCTGACAGGTGCTGTGTTGGTGCAGGTAAGTACCACAAAAGTCATCTCACGCTGGCAAGTACCCATAAAGGTATCGTTACGATATTCCTCTACATTATACACAACAACCGAACGTTGCGTGGCTGTCGGGTAAAAACATATCTGGCCGGTTGAAGGGTCGAAGTAAAAAGAAGGAGGAGCCAGAACACTCTGAAGCGGGGTTGCTCCCGTGAGGGGCTGACCTGGCCATGATAGCCCACCAGTAACATATGCCCATGCACCGCCTATTGAGCATCCGCCACCGGTTCCGTTAGTTGGCGGCACAAGCGCAAACCTTAAGCTGTCTCCATCGGGGTCAAGAGCGCCCGGGTTGTAGCAATCGGTATTGTTAAGGCAAAAGAACGGCGTTGGTACAACCGTAAGCAGTGGGCTTGTGTTGTGGCTATAGATGCCAGAGCCAGAGTTGTTCAGTGTATCGATCAATTGCATCAGCGAA
>CAINOM010000508.1 GCA_903851455.1 uncultured Bacteroidota bacterium
CTTCAAAAGACAGTTTGGAAAACGAATAACCCTCTTTAAAAGCCCTACGATGCGCAGGTATATCAGTTGGGGTATTGTTTACTTTAGAGAGTACTTCGTCTAAATGTCTCTTATGCTTGCTGCTCATAATATAACCCGCATTCAGAAGGCTCACAATCCGAATTCCCAATCCCCAATCCCTAATTCCAATTAAAGAACCGCCTGGTAAACCTTGATTTCATTATATAGCGTATCTCTTTCTACCGGTATCCGGCCAACAGCCTCTATCATATCGCAAAGCTCCTCGGTAGTCAGGGACGGCTTTTGTTCTTCGGCGCCGGCCATGGAGTATATCTTGGTAGTGTCGTCTATAGTTCCATCCAGGTCGTTCACGCCAAATGAAAGCGTAAGTTGCGCAGTCTGCCGGCCCAGCATTGGCCAGTAGGCTTTCAGGTTACGGAAATTATCCATGAAAATGCGCGCGATCGCATATAGTCTCAGGTCTTCAATTATTGTCGACTCTTTAATGTGCGACATATCATTGTCCCCATTGCGGAATTTAAGCGGGATAAAGCAGTTGAAACCTCCCGTCTTGTCCTGTAGCTGACGTAGGCGGCTCATATGATCTACGCGGTGCTCATACTTCTCTATGTGGCCATATAGCATCGTAGCATTTGAGTGCATTCCAAGGTTATGCACCGTCTCGTGTATCTTCAGCCAGCCACCGGCATCCACTTTGTCTGCGCAGATCACGTTGCGGATATCAGGGTGAAATATCTCAGCACCACCGCCCGGTATAGATTGCAACCCTGCATCCTTCATCTTCTGTATCCCTTCCTCTATGCTAAGCTTGGCCTTGCGTATCATGTAGTCAAGTTCCACAGCCGTAAATCCCTTTATGTGCAGGTCAGGTCTATGCGCCCTTATCTTGCTTAGCAGTTCACAGAAAAATTCAAGGTTCATCTTAGGGTGAACACCACCCACTATGTGTACTTCAGTCACAGGCTGGCCGTCATACTTGCGCACCATATCCATCATCTGCTCCATGCTCAGCTCCCAGCCATCATCACGATGCTTGTACTGTCGGGAGTAGGAGCAAAAATTGCAGGTGAACACACATACATTCGTCGGCTCAATGTGAAAATTACGGTTAAAGTACACCTTGCCGTGATGCAGCTTGTCGGCCACATAATTAGCCAGTGCGCCCACAAAGCCCAGCTCCCCCTTTTCAAAAAGAAGAACGCCCTCCTCTTCCGAAAGGCGTTCTCCGTTTTGTACTTTATCTGCTATGCTAAGCAGGCGACTATCTAAATTCGATTGTTTTAATACTTCTGCAAGATTCAATGGCTTCTCGATCATTGTAACAATATTTTCCGGGTAACACTTCCGGATGCAAAGTTACATTTTACGAAGTAAATACCCTTACTCAATCCTGATAGGTCTATAGAATAATAATCTTTATTCTGCCCCTTCACGATCGCTACCTGCTGCCCAAGAAGATTAAGAACTACTATATTATCCAGTGTCTCTTCCTGTGAGTTGACTGAAATGTTGACCTCACCGGTTGTTGGGTTTGGATAAACGCTCAGGCTGCTCTTAAGTTCAGTTGGAGAAGGTTCAACACCAGAGGTCGAACATGGCACCAGCAGGCTTGGATTTTGTGTCAGGTTATAATTCTCGCCAACCGAACCTGTACCACTTGTCGTACCCGAACCACCGGGAGCCACAAGCGCCATAGAAGACATCACAGCGGCCTGCATAGTGGTAAACAACGACATCGCATTATCATCCGTATAGTCCATGTAGCTGATGCAGGCAATACCTATTGGCTGCGTGTTTGTAGCCCCATTCATTTTGCAGCAGTCAGATGTAGTACCGCCGGTAATGTTATAGCCGGGATTACCGTAAACAGCATCCGATTCAGGAGGTGTATCAGACAGTCCGTCATCAGAACCAACTCCCGAAGAGCAGGTTACACCATTGTCTCCTGCACTTGCTGAAAGAGTTGAGCCCACCGCAGTGGCAGTAGATGACCATGTTGGGCATTGCCCCATATCATCACCCCATGGGTGCCATATCTCGAAGAAGTGACCTGTCTCATGGGTAAGCGTGCGGCCCAGGTTGTATGGGAAAGGCCAGCTCCCCGTGCCCGCAGGCACCGCGCCACTCTGCGCCGTGCAACCCAATGTGCTGTAAAGGATC
>CAINOM010000509.1 GCA_903851455.1 uncultured Bacteroidota bacterium
CTGTATCAATACTTTGCGCGTGATACTGCAAACGGCGCTGTGATGCCAAATTATAATGTGGGCTTTATCCGCAGTCATCATATAGTGCTGGGTTATGACCGGACCTTGGCAGAGCATCTGACCGCGCACCTGGAGACCTACTATCAATATCTGTTTGACGTGCCGATCGAAACGAGAGTTGGTTCTTCTTATTCGGCACTGGATCAGGGAACAGGTTACTCACGTGATTTCCCCGGTCAACTGAAGAATACAGGATCGGGTTATAATTACGGCCTTGAATTTACGCTGGAGAAAACATTCAGCCGTGGATGCTACATCTTGCTGACGGGCTCGGTTTACGACTCTAAAGCAAAGGGCAATGATGGTGTATACCGCAATACCGACTACAACACGCACTACTCTACAAACCTGCTTGCCGGCTATGAAAAGAAACTGGGCAGGTATAACACATTGATCACCGGGCTCAAGGTAACCATGATCGGCGGGAGGCTGTACTCGCCAGTGGACACAGCAGCATCCAATATGTATGGCGATGCAATAGTTGTAGACAGCCAGCGGAACACACTGCATTTCAATCCTTACTTCCGTACAGATGTGAAACTGGGATTGAGAATAAATGGCAGAAGACTGACCCACGAAATAGGCCTTGACCTGGTAAATGTGTTCAACACAAAAAACACGCTGGACGTTACCTATAGTTATGGGCTCAACCAGCAGACCGCAGGGAAGGATCCTTTCTATTATACTTATCAGCTTGGGTTCTTACCGATATTTTATTACCGGTTGGATTTTGGGGTGAAGTAAGCGCCAAGCCTAAAACCCTCACCCTAAAACCCCCACCCCCCCTGAAGGGGGCTTTGCTGGTGAATATTATTTCAACTGACGGCAAGCGTCAACTTCTCTGAAGAGTGTAAAAATCCGGATGCGCTTTGAGGGGCAGCCCCCTTCAGGGGAGTTGGGGTGTTGTTTGATTTTTTACCTCATGTAGATATACGCACCCAATTGGACAAGAACTCCGATAATGTAGCCTAGCCAGATGTCGCCACGCTGGTGGACGCCGAGTATGAGGCGCGCAGAACCAATGATACCGGCAATGACCAGGGATACAAAAAGCGGGATAGCCATATTAACGTGTCCATTCAACATCAAAACCAAAATAATGCCGATCATAGCGCCGGCGGCTGTTGTGTGCATGCTGATCTTGGTAAAGATGTTTATCATGAAGACTGCAATAATACCCCAGAAATTGCCGAGCAGCAACACCTTCAGACTTAGCGGCGGACCGGATATCGTATTGAACACATGCGTGATCCAGAAATAAAAGATCATGGAGGTCATGAGCGGTATTGTGCGCTCCCTTGCTGTGGGCATATGAAAGCTGCTTATGAAACCCAGTGGCTTCATGATGAGTATGCTGAATATGGGAAAGAACACGGCAGTAATGCCAATGCTCAGAAACCACAATTTGAGTTGCTTCTCGGGTATGCCAAAAAACTGGTTGTCTAGTTGCGAGAGCACGATGGCCATTACCAGCGGGAACAACACGGGGTGAAAAACATAAGATGCCACATTAGCCAAAAACCGGAGGGCTTTCGGCTGGGTGTTTGGTGCCGGGGCGTTGGCAGGTTGCTGTAAAGGTTCGCTCATTTTATCAATCTAATATTGGTGACAACCACCTGCCTATATCTTCAACGCTCATGTCTTTACGTTTTGCATAGTCAACCAGCTGGTCATTTTCTATATGGCCGATACCAAAGTAATGGCTGTCGGGATGGCTGAAGTACCAGCCGCAAACAGATGCACCGGGATACATGGCCAGGGATTCTGTGAGCTGGATCTCCGCGGTCTTGGTCGCATCCAGCAGGTCGAATAGCTTGTACTTTTCAGTATGGTCTGGGCAGGACGGGTAGCCGGGCGCAGGACGTATGCCGCGGTAGTTCTCCTTGATGAGATCTTCCACGGGTATGTTTTCATCCTTGGCATAGCCCCAGAATTCCGTTCTCACGCGCTTGTGTAACACCTCAGCAAAGGCTTCAGCAAGACGGTCGGCAAGTGCCTGGAGCATGATCTTGTTATAGTCGTCATGGTCTGCCATGAATTTTTCCAGGTGTGGCTCTATGCCGTGTATACTCACTGCAAATGCACCCATGTGGTCCTGCACTTCGTGCTCACCGCCAAAGGTGTATGGCTTGATAAAATCAGACAATGAAAAGCTCGGCTGGCCAGGTGCTTTCTTTACTTGCTGACGCAGCGATTCAAGATGTGCGAGATCCTGGCCGTTAGTGTCTTTTAACACGATCGTATCAGGAGCAATTTTTCTCGCTTCCCAGAAACCAATAACACCACGTGCTGTAAGCCATTTCTGGTTGATCACTTTATCAAGCAGGGCATTGGCGTCGTTGTAAAGCTTTGTTGCTTCGACACCAACATTTGAATCGTTCAATATGGCTGGGAATTTTCCTTTCATTTCCCAGGCTATGAAGAATGGCCCCCAGTCTATGTATTGACGTATCTCGTGGAGATCATAATCGCCAAATACTTTTGTGCCGAGTAATGCCGGTCTTGGCGGCGTGTAGTTTGCCCAGTCTATCTTAGCAGCATTGGCCTGCGCTTGCTGAAAGGTTATGTACTGCTTCGCAGACTTTTTGTTCTCAAAATCTTCCTGTAGCTGTGCGTACTCCTTACCTATGGTTTCGAGAAACTGAGTCTTTTGTTCTTTGTTGAGCAGGTTGCCGGCAACTGTTACGCTGCGGCTGGCATCAAGCACATAAACTACGCCATTGTCGTATTGGGGGGCAATTTTCACCGCTGTATGCATACGGCTGGTGGTGGCTCCGC
>CAINOM010000510.1 GCA_903851455.1 uncultured Bacteroidota bacterium
AAGCAATTTCATGATGAAAAAATTAGTTCTGGACTTTCCCCTGCAACTCCATGAAGCATTAATAATAGGAAAAAATTACCGCTTTACCACAACCGCAACCGACTTTAATAATGTAGTTGTTACCGGCCTTGGCGGTAGCGGTATAGGCGGATCCATTGTTCAGAATTATGTCTTCGACAAGCTCAAGATCCCGTTCATTGTAAACAAAGATTACTTCCTGCCCTCCTTCGTAAATAAGAAATCGCTGGTTATCGTTTGCTCATACTCGGGCAATACCGAGGAGACGTTGGCAGCTTTATATCAGGCAAAGAAGGTGAAGGCAACCATTGTCTGCATTACATCCGGCGGTAAGGTCGCTGAATTTGCAAATAAAAAAGGTATTGACTGCATACTGGTTCCGGCTGGTATGCCGCCACGCTCCTGTATCGGCTACTCACTGGTGCAGATATTGTTTGTGCTGGCGCATTTCGGCCTCATCGGAGGCGGTTTTGAGGCCGACATAAAGAAGGCCATCAAAGCCATGAAGGAAAATGAGAATGACACGCAGAAAAAGGCCGGCGTCATCGCTAAGAAAGTATTTGGCAAATTGCCCATCATCTACTCTGCAAGCCATTTCGAAGGGTTGGCTATCCGCTTTCGCCAGCAGCTTAACGAGAACAGCAAAATGCTGTGCTGGCACGGCGCCATTCCAGAGATGAACCACAATGAACTGGTAGGCTGGAGAGACGATGCAACAGATAAGGCCGTGCTCTTATTGCGTACGAAGGATGACTATGAGCGCGTGCAGACAAGAATGGAGATCAACAAGAAAGTGATTAAGAAATACAACCCCACGATCATTGAGATATATGCCGAGGGCAAGAGCTATTGGGAACAGATATTCTACTTTATCCATCTTACCGACTGGATTTCTGTGATACTTGCAGACCTTCGCCAGGTAGACGCCACTGAAGTGAAAGTGATCGACTTCCTGAAAAAATCACTGTCCAAGGTGTAATAACTTCTGCTGGAACAAAACAATATTATGCCCTTCTTTCGGAGGGCATTTTTGTTTGATGGCGCATAGGTTATGCCTGCAGCGGAAGAAAACTACCGCCCCTGTGTTGCGGTCGTACATGGCTCACAGTGCCACGCCACAGGCTGGCGGCATAGAGTGCGGACGAATGATATTTCTTACGGGATGGGTCTGTTGTATGCATGTCTTCCGCATCTGGCATTTCGCCATCCTGCATCTGATCTGAATTAATTCTCGCCTCGTTTAATTCCTGTTCGTTAGGGATACCTACGCTCATAAAAAAACATTTTAAGTGATCAATAATAATTCATAGTCAAAGTTACCGCCTTATTGTTTTTAAAAAGGGGTGATTTTCTCACCTCTGTTACATCTGTTTTTTTGCACATAAACTATGCCAGCAGTGTATTTGGTCGTTATCAACATAGATTGCACACTCATAAAATTGCACCCTATCGGAATAGTATCATGCCATTAAATTCGTTACATTTGCACAATTTGTTTTTCAATGACCACAACACATACTGATACCCCTGCATGGTTACTGTTGCAGGACGGCACACTCTTCAAAGGACTTTCATTTGGCGCAAAGGGCACCGCGGGCGGCGAGATCTGTTTTAATACAGGCATGACGGGTTACCAGGAGGTATTTACAGACCCCTCGTATACCGGCCAGGTACTGATCATGAACAACGCCTACGTAGGAAACTACGGCGTAAAAAATGACGACGTAGAAAGCGATTCTATAAAGATCAGCGGATTGATCTGCAAGAACATTTCCCGCCGGTATTCGCGTATGGTAGCTAACGACAGTCTGGAGAACTACCTCGTTAACAACAAGCTGGTGGCTATATACGACGTAGATACGCGTGCACTGGTGCAGCACATTCGCAGCAAGGGTGCCATGAACTGCATCATTTCTACTGAGCTGAACGACGAGCAAGGCCTGCGCGATGCACTCGCAAAGGTGCC
>CAINOM010000511.1 GCA_903851455.1 uncultured Bacteroidota bacterium
AACTATATACCTGATCTGATAAAGCTCAGCGAAGATACTTCTGTGCCGAAATTCGCCACTCATCTCGTATACCTGACGCTGGCAGAAAGACCTGGCGCCATAGAAGAGCGCATCATTGACTCAATATTTTACCAGCAGCCAAAAAGAGCAGATGTATACTGGCTGATACATGTTGACGTGGATGATGCACCTTATACAATGAGCTATACAACAGAGAT
Source organism: uncultured Bacteroidota bacterium (assembly GCA_903851455.1). Taxonomy (GTDB): domain Bacteria; phylum Bacteroidota; class Bacteroidia; order Chitinophagales; family Chitinophagaceae; genus Nemorincola. The sequence continues at coordinate 219 of CAINOM010000511.1, forward strand.
ACTTGCCCCAAATGACCTCGTATATGTACGATTAAAACTTGGATTTCGTGTTGTGCCGCGTATCAACCTGTTTTTCAAAAAAATAGTTCACGATATGGTGCAAAATAATGAGGTCAAATTAAAACACCCTTACTGCACAATAGAAGGCAATGAAAGCTGCGGTGATTTTCGTTTCGTCGTTATGAAGAGTTTTCTATCATTCGAAAATCAGCTCCCTTTTTGGAAAAACCTGATGATGAGGCTATATTTCATCCTCGATATGATCAGCCTTCCGGAGCCTGCAGCATTTGGCCTTGACTATGATAATGTAGTAGTGGAACGCGTACCACTCATTGTTCAGCAGATTGGCGATATTCAGCTTAAAAGAGAGATCAGCTAATGGAAGACGAAAAAGAAAAAAGAGTACAACAATACTTAGAGCTGAACCAGAAAAGCGCCCGGGGACGGCTCAAGATCTATATCGGTATGAGTGCCGGTGTAGGCAAGACCTATCGCATGCTCCAGGAAGCGCATAGCCTGCTTCGCAATAATGTCAATGTAAAGGTGGGCTACATTGAGACGCATGGCAGAAAAGAAACCGCGGCATTGCTCGAGGGATTGCCGCTAATACCCCGCCGCGAAGTATTTTATAAAGGAAAAAAACTGGATGAGCTGGATGTGCAGGCAATATTGCTGCTTCATCCCGAAGTAGTGATCATAGATGAGTTGGCGCACACAAATATTCCCGGCAGCAAGAATGAAAAGCGATGGCAGGATGTGCTGGATATCATAGAGGCCGGTATCGATGTGATCAGCGCGGTGAATATACAGCACATAGAAAGTATCAATGAAGACGTAAAAGAGATTACAGGGGTTGAGGTTAAAGAGCGCATACCAGACAAAATACTGCAATCTGCTGACGAGGTAGTAAATATCGACCTTACCGCTGACGAGTTGATAACAAGGCTAAAAGAAGGAAAGATATATGACCATACAAAAGTGCAGCAGGCACTGCAGAATTTCTTCCAGTCGGATAAGATTTTGCAGCTGCGTGAACTGGCGCTAAAGGAAGTAGCCGGGCAGGTGGAACGTAAAGTAGACTACCAGATCACCGCGAAACAAAATGCTTTTAAACACGAGCGGTTCTTAGCATGCATCTCATCTAACCATGAGATCGCACAACGGATAATACGAAAAACGGCAAGACTGGCGTCCTACTACAACAGCCAATGGTACGTTTTATATGTACAGACAGAGAGTGAATCAAACGACAAAATATCGCTTGCAGCGCAACGGCATTTAATTAATAACTTTAAGAACGCTACAGAGCTCGGCGCGGAAGTGATCCGTAAGAAAAGCGATAATGTGGCCCGTGCGATCATTGAAACAACGGAAGAAAAAAACGTTACAACCATATGCATCGGCAAACCTCATCTAAACCTGTTTCAGATCATTCTGAGAACGGGTGTCTTCAACCAACTGTTGAAAACACTCTCCCGGAACAATGTTGACATTATAATATTATCCTGATGGCACTTTCGGTAAGAAATAAAATAAGGTTTGGTACCATTTTCCTCTTTCTTCTTCTGATATTAACAGGAGGTGCAGGCATCTACTATACAGCAACACTGAAGAGCGAAGCCAGGGAGGTACTGCGGGATAACTACGAAACGCTGGCTTACTGCCACGAAATGCAACAACAACTCGCCAGCCTTGATATTAACTATGGCCAGTCAATTTCTCTTTTTGAAAATTCCCTGAAAGGCCAGGAAAAAAATATCACAGAGCCGGGCGAAGGCGATGCCACACACAGACTAAGAATATTATTTGAACAACTGAAAGCAGGAGACACCACAAAGGAGCACATGATCGCTGTTCAAAATGAACTCCAGACGATACTTGCGTTGAACATGAATGCGATACACAATAAGAACTCCAAAGCCCAGGTTACTGCGAAAAGTGCGCTCAATATTATCAGTACACTTGCTATCATTGTGTTTCTCGTAGCATTCACATTCTCCGTGAACTTTCCATCCATAGTTACTAACCCTATCCGGCAACTGTCTGAAGCGATCAAAGAGATAAGTAATAAAAACTACCAGCACAGGGTACGCATTGATAATAAAGACGAGTTCGGCAGCCTTGCAGATGCCTTTAATAACATGGCACAAAGGCTGGAGTATTTCGAAAGCAGTAACCTTAATAAATTAATGTTCGAGAAAAGCCGGGCCGAAGCTGTTATCAATAGCCTGAAAGATGCCAGTATAGGCGTTGATAAAAATAACGTGATCCTTTTCGCCAATTACCAGGCCCTGCAGCTACTGGGATTAAAGGCCCAGGAGATAGTTGGAAAATCTGTAGAAGAGCTAAGTAAAAAAAATGATCTCTTTAATTTTTTGATCAACAATGAAACATCTGCACCATTCAAGATCGTCGTCGAAAACCGTGAGAATTATTTTATTAAAGAAGTGGTAGAAGTAGCCCAGGGTGTAGGCGAAGGCAACAGTAAGGTGATCGTTCTGAGAAATATCACGTCTTTCAAAGAACTGGACGTTGCAAAAACAAATTTTATCGCTACAATTTCCCACGAGCTGAAAACCCCGCTTGCTGCTTCTGATTTCAGTTTAAAATTACTGGAAGACGAGCGTGTCGGCACGCTGTCGGATGAGCAGAAAGAACTTATTCAAAATCTTAAACAGGACAACCAGCGGGTCTTGAAGATAATTAGTGAGCTCCTTAATATGTCGCAGGTAGAGGCCGGGCGTATTCAACTGGACGTGCAAATGGTAAACCCATACCTCATCGTTGAGACGGCTCTGGAAACAGTAGCATCGAGTGCACGGAGCAAAAAAATAACGCTGACCAAAACGCTGGATGACAATCTCCCCCTTATCCGGGCAGACGCAGAGAAAAGTACCTGGGTCTTAAACAATTTTCTTACTAACGCGATCAAGTACTCCTCGGAAGAAGGAGCAATAACCCTGTCTGTAAAACAAGACAAAGAGAACGTCATATTTTCCGTGGAGGACCGTGGACCAGGCATCGCTCCAGAGTATTTGCCACGCCTGTTCGAGCGGTACTTCCAGGTACCCGGCTCCAAAACTAAGGGAACGGGCCTTGGGCTCGCGATATCCAAGGACTTTATAGAGGCCCAAAAGGGAAAGATCTGGGTCAGGAGCGAAATAGGCAAGGGCTCCGTCTTTAACTTTTCATTGCCATTAATAAAAGGCTAAAGATAAAAGCTCAGTGGCACATTATTTTCAGGCCAATACAGCCTGATGTCATCGGGGAGCGAACAATAAGAGTCACGCAGCGCAGACATATTTTATTAAAGACAATTAGGGCAAAATTTTAAATAACACAAAAGAATAGTACCTTTATTTTGGATGGAAAACCTGGACTATGAGAAAATATTGGAGTCATCTCCCGATGCCATAATAATTGCTGATGCGGGAGGAACGATCATACAAGTCAATGCGCAGACAGAGCACATTTTTGGTTACAAACGAGAGGAGTTGATCGGGTCGCAGGTAGAAAATTTAATGCCGCACGGTCTCCGGGAACGTCACCATTCACATAGGCGTAACTACCAATCAAATCCCCATACGCGTCCCATGGGGCTGAATTCTAAATTGGAAGGCAGAAAAAGTGACGGCACACTATTCCCGGTTGAGATCAGCCTGAGCCCGCTAAACGACAGTGGTCTTGTATACGCCGCGATCCGTGATATCTCTGAGCGTCATTTGCTGATCGATTACCTGATACATCAGAATAAACTGCTGGAAGATTTTGCCTATATCATGTCGCACGATCTGCGCGGCCCGGTTGGCAATCTCATTTCCCTGCTGGATATTTACAAAGATGAAGCAACGGCAGAGGGCAAAGCTTCCCTGATGGAAATGTTTGAAACAACGGCCATTAATCTGAAGGATACGCTGAATAACCTGGTCGATATCTTACTTATAAAAAACGATGCAAAAAAAGTAAAGCAAACAGTGTCTTTTGAGACGGTTTTCAACAAGATAAGGAACACATTCGCAATTCAGACGGTCCTGACAAAAGCCAAAATCACTGCAGACTTTTCCAGGGCCCCTACCATAGAATATTCGCCGATTTACATGGAGAGTATCATGCAAAACCTCTTTTCCAATGCTTTGAAATATAGCTCGCCTGACCGCACGCCGGTTATTCATTTCGAAACAAGCCATAACCGCGGAAGTACCGAACTTACGGTAACCGACAACGGTTTGGGAATTGACCTTGCCGCAAATGGCCCAAAATTATTCGGATTGCACAAAACATTCCACAATCATCCCGATGCGAAGGGCGTCGGCCTGTTTATCACTAAAGCCCAGGTGGAGGCAATGGGCGGGAAGATCAGCGCTGTCAGCGAGGTCAACAAAGGAACAACCTTCAAGATCGTGTTTAATAAATATCAGGCTCCATCCACAGTGCAACATTAAGATGTCACGGTAAGAATATTGCCACTTAATGTAGCGGTATATTTCGTCAAACCTGATGGCGGCGGGCCGGATATTACGGCTCCTGTTGCGGGATTGTAGGTGCCCCCATGGCAAGGACATACTACGGTTGATGAGCGGGAATCATAACCCACCGTGCACCCGGCATGCGTGCAGGTTGCCGAAAGCGCATCAAACGTGGCCGCACTCGCCCGGATAATAAGAACGCCATTTGACTGCAACGCGCCACCGACTGTCTTCAAAGCAACATTAGCCGAATTCGTCAGGTCAAGCGTAAAGTTTACATTACTAGGTCCCGCGAAACTCTGCTTGCTGCAACTCTCGATGATACCTGTAGGTATTAACGCAAGCCCGCACATCGCAAACGTCTTCTTCAAAAATTCTTTCCGTTCCATCTAAAATATTTTACGCACCTGAACAATAACGTGTACATACATGCTTTAGTATGTCATGCTGAAAATAACAAAATATATTTACTTCGCTTATAGATTCGGCCTCGTCTACTGATTGATACAAAGGTCGCCGCGATGCCGTGAAAATTTGTTCCCAAACTTATTTCCTATATCTTTACGTATAACAAGAACTACTGGTAATGAGAAATATCTTTACTTTTTCGGCGTTAGCGCTGGTGATGATCCTAACGTTAAATGCCTGTAAGAAAAGCGATACAACCGGCACATATACTATGAGCGCAAATATTGCCGGAACACCGGTGTCTTTTGACAATTCGCTCGTCAATGTTGTGTCCAAACCCGTTACCGGAACTGTCTCCTACATAATTGAAGGATTGAACAATGAGGCCGCCTATCCATACATCTACATCTATATACCCACCAACACAGTCGGTACTTACAATATTGGAGGCTATGGTTCTTCTGTTTACGCTATTTATGCATCAGACACTTTGACAAGCAGGTATTCGATGTCGGGAACTGTTATTTTCAGCGGCAGCGGCCCGACATCTGTTGGTTCTTATAGCTTCACATGTACTGACGGAACAGTTATTTCCAGCGGCAAATTCACCGCTAAGGGAATACAGTAATGACGGTACGACAGACAAATTTTCGGGTCTTTTACCATGGGCTTTATTACAAACGAGGGTTAGCGTCACATGACTATTTCTCAATCACGGCAATAATGTTTTGTGTAAAGATCCCTTTGGGGTTACCTGTCTCCACCATCTTCCAGAATTTGATCTTTAGCACCATCAGCTTCCACAGTACAAAACGGATGCTGGAAACCAAACCATAAGGGATAGGACCCGTAGGAAAACAGGAGGATTTTTTGAAACCTGTGTTCAGTATCACCTGGTTTATGGAACTCTCTGTGTACGCCATTTCGTGCGTATAATCGCCGTAGAAAATACTGGTGTAAAAAATACCCTGTCCGTTAGGTACCTGCATAATAAAGCGTCCCCCATCGTTCAGATTGCTGTTTACCAGCGCCAGTATCTCAAAAACTTCGTCTCTTGTAAAATGTTCAATTACATCTTTCGCCACAATGACATCGTACTTGTCTTTGTTGGTGGTAAGAAAACCCATAAGGTCCACACACTGCAGGTTATTGATGCCCATGCTCTTACCCTTTTCTATCTGCTCAGCAGATAGGTCGATGCCACTGGCATTTTTATAGCCCATCTCCTGCAGGCAGTATACAAAATTACCATCGCCACACCCTATGTCCAGTATCCGCAGATCTTTGTTTGGAGGTACGTGCCTTGCATAATAATGCTTCAGCGCCGGGAAGTAGGCCTTTATCCTTGCAATTGAGTTCTCACCATAGAGATTCTTATTGTGGTTACTGATGTAGTTATCGTAAATGATTTTCTTGTACTTATCCATAGATCACAATAGTTTGAACCGGTCAATAATAACCCTCGCACGGGCATCGAGTGAATGATCTGCAAGGGCACGCTTATGCCCGGCAAGGCGGATCTTCTCCCTGCCGGCATCATCGTTCATGAAGTGAGTCACTTTGGCAACCAATTCTTCCGGCCCATCGAAAAAGGCTGCTTCTTCATTCTCTTTGTAGTACAGCACAGACTCCGCATTCCGCTCGTGAAGCATGAAACCAGATGCCGCCGGTATGTGAAAAGTGCGTGAAGTGATCAGATCTCCGGAAGACGCTCCTGTTACCTGCTCCGAAAGTATGCCAAGGTTTATGCGGGAACACTGGATGGCCAGCGCATACAGGTCGCCCACTACAGGCCTTCCTTGTATAGAGCTTTTCAGTATTGGGTCTGCTTTACCCCATTGATCTCCCCATATCTTCAAATTGATGCCGGGAATCTTCTCCTTCAGATAGGCCAGCCACTTCCCCTTCTTAGCCGACCATGTACCTACAAATGAAACGTCGCAGCCAAAGATATTATACTCCTCACTCGTCACTTCCAGTTTCCTGTGTATATCCGGGTCAAAACCATGAGGAATGAATACCGCATTTTTTACGCCATACTTAGCCGCCAGGTCTGTTATGCCAAATGTCTTGGTCGTGAAGACAAGGTCATACATCGGTATTGCCTTTGGTATGTTGGCACCGTGTGCGCTCATGCTCACGTCCGGGTAAAAGAGCACCAGTTTGCACTTGTGCTGCCGGGCAAAGGATAGTGTCGCGGTGGTAACAAAAACCCCCTTATAAACAAACAGGATATCCGGCCTGAAAATTTCCACCTGCTTCTGTATCGCACGGTTAAACTCATCTTCCTGCAGCGGCCTGAGGAGCCGCTCCAGTATTTTGGTAGATTTCTTTCGGGTCTGTAAACTGACAAAGTAAAACTCATCGATAACTTCGATAAGGCAACCTTCACGGCTTAATGCGCGAAACAGGCCGCCGGCATTACTTCCCCTCCATAGAGGGCCGATGCTGAGTATTCGCATATTGATCCGCAAATTTTTTCATCATTAAAAATACTATGTATGTGGATAGCAGCGTTACCGCCACCTGCAGGTCTGATCCCATCGTACCGATGGCGCACTGCAGCAGGTAACCTCCCCAGAGCGTACCTGTAAGGTTGTACTGAGAGTCATTGAAACGCGATGCATTCCAGATAAGCGCCAGGAACGCGCCAAAGAGCAGACAGCCTATCACAACGCCCGTGTAACCAAAGTCGAGATATAGCTCCCCGGGTATGGACATGTTCACATTGTTATTTGCACGGCCGTTCTCACCAATGGTTGCCACCCCGATCTCCACAGCAAACCATGCACCAAGCTGGATGGTTGGTTTATCTTTCCATAATATCCTGGGCACAAGGGCGGCAACGAGCGGCAACGACGCTGTACCCTCATAAAACCCTTTCTCTTTTGTAAGGCGTATCACGTTCGTCATCTGTGCCACACACGAGCTTCGTTCCAGTGCCGAACCGCTGACTGCCTCATCATCCTGGTACTTTATACCAGAAGTGCTGGGGTCTTCCACTGGCGTGGTAAATGCAGAGATAAAGTGCGCCCGGTTACCTCCAAGTGTCTGGAAGAACGAAATAAATATGCCAAAGATGATAATAACCGGTATGATACGGAACGTGAACAGAAACTTCAGCTCACCTTTGCCAATGAAGTACCCCAGGAACAGCGTGGCGGACGGCAGGATGAGATCCACCCTGATATATGAGTTCAGCAGCGCGAGTACGGTATTTATGACGGTGAGTATGATAGCGTAAGTTCCGTACAGTTTACTGTCTTCCGTAACCCATAAACGGCCATAGAACAAGATACCAACGATACCAAACAGCAGCAATATCTTCTCAAATCCGCCGGCTATAAAGCTAAGGTTGATACCGTGCCCGGTAAGGTTCAGGATCATCATTGTGATAATGAAGTAGAATATGTTGTCCAGCCCCTTTTTATCGGTGACCATTACGTCCACTGGAGGCAGGCTTCGTTTTTTGAACATTTCATACCCGATAAAAATGAACGCGTTACCCAGCGCCCAGAGTAATGTAGCGTCATCGATATAGCGCTCATCGATGTAGTTGTAGATGTGAAGTACGTCCT
>CAINOM010000512.1 GCA_903851455.1 uncultured Bacteroidota bacterium
ACAACTAATACCTTCCTGCTCTCGGATTTGTCTGAATTTCTCTTTACAAGCAGATTCGTCGTTGTACTTATCGTAAAATGTACTGAATTTCATACCACGAAGATACAAAATATTGGGTACATTTACGGACAATCATTTAATATTTTAGTGCCGAATTCCACTTGTTAACTCACGCGCACTCCTATCAAAGTGGCAGAGGTTGCTTCATTGATGCGCACATGTGCATAGTCACCCTTTTTCAGGTCAGCTGTTCCTTTCGGAAATACAACCACTTTATTCTGAGAGTTTCTACCGCTCCAATCGGCTTCACTGCGCTTACTATCAGCTTCTATCAATACCTCAAAAGTCTTCCCGATATCCAGTTTGTAGCTTTCGCGGGAGTGACCGTTCTGTAAAGTTATGATCTCTATAAGGCGGCGTTTTTTAACGTCTTCCGGCACATCGTCAGTAAAGCGACGGGCGGCAAGTGTACCTGGCCGCTCGCTGTAAGAAAACATGTAGGCCATATCAAAGCGGCATATTTCCATAAGAGAAAGCGTATCCTGGTGCTCTTCTTCAGTCTCTGTGCAGAAGCCCGAAATAACATCAGTACTAAGGCCGCAATCGGGCATAATTTCCCTTATGCGGTTCACTTTATGAATATACCACTCTCGAGTGTAAGTGCGATTCATTTGGGAAAGGATGCGGGTATTACCGCTCTGCACCGGCAGGTGAATGTATTTGCAGATGTTGTGGTATTTCGCCATGGTGTACAACACATCATCGGTGATGTCTTTAGGATGCGATGTGCTGAACCTTACACGCAACAGTGGTGATATTAGCGCTACACGCTCAAGCAACAACGCGAATGTTACTGCACTATCATCGGCATTGGTATGGTAGTAGCTATCCACGTTCTGGCCAAGCAAGGTTACTTCCCTATAACCGGAATCGAACAACACCTGACACTCATTTAAGATGCTATTTGCGTCGCGGCTGCGCTCGCGGCCACGGGTGAAGGGCACCACACAAAAGGTACACATATTGTTGCAGCCTCTCATGATGCTTACAAATGCACTCACGCCATTGCTATCCAGGCGAACGGGGGCAATATCGGCATAAGTTTCTTCACGGCTCAGGAGCACATTCACGCTTTTCTGCCCACCTTCTGTTTCTGCTATCAGGTCAGGGAGGCTGCGGTAAGCGTCGGGGCCTACTACTATGTCCACCAGCTTTTCTTCTTCCAGAAATTTAGCTTTCAGGCGCTCTGCCATGCAACCGAGCACGCCAATGAGCATACCAGAATTCTTCTCTTTCACTTTCCGGAATGCCTGCAGGCGGTTCCGCACCGTTTGCTCCGCTTTTTCACGAATCGAGCAGGTATTGAGCAATACAAGGTCAGCCTCCTCATAATTGCGGGTAGGTCCATAACCTTCATTAAATAAAATGGAAGCAACAATTTCACTGTCACTGAAATTCATTTGGCAACCATAGCTTTCTATATAAAATTTCTTCTTAAAAGTATTCGGATCATTAGTAAATGGTGCATATGCCTCACCCTGCCTCAGTTCATCCACTTCTTTGTGTGGCGCTTCTATCATAATGAAAATTTTATTTTGTATGCAAAGTTAGTTGATAAAAAGTAAAGTAGAAGACATACAAAAAATTATGTCATCCAATTTAGAGCAATCAGGTTTGAGCCAATTCCAGTGCCTAAAAGTTGATCATCCTCCGCCACTATCATAAAAAAATGACCGTTCCAAATAAATGAAACGGCCACTTTTTTTTGAGAGGAGAAAATTATTCTTTTATCAATCTCTGAACAACCTTCTGATTGCCCTGAGTAAGCTCTACCATGTAAACACCTGATGCGAAGTTG
>CAINOM010000513.1 GCA_903851455.1 uncultured Bacteroidota bacterium
GCCCTGTTCCAGCATCAGCGTTTCAGTAGACTTAGAACTCTTTTCGGTAAATATCTCGAAAGCCCCGTCATTAAATATGTTGCAGTTCTGGTAGATCTCCAGGAACGATGAGCCATGGTGCGCATTGGAACGCAATAACATTGCCTGGAGGTGCTTTGGGTCGCGGTCCATGCTGCGGGCTATGAATGAAGCATCAGCCCCCAGCGCCAGCGCCAACGGGTTGAACGGATGGTCTATACTCCCCATCGGCGTGCTCTTCGTTATCTTGTTCACTTCAGACGTAGGCGAATATTGCCCCTTCGTAAGTCCGTATATCTGGTTGTTAAACAGCAGGATGTTCACATCAAAGTTCCTGCGCAGCAGGTGAATGGTGTGGTTGCCGCCTATGCTCAGTCCGTCGCCGTCTCCGGTCACTATCCATACGCTCAGTTCGGGGCGGGTAGCTTTCAGGCCGCTTGCTATGGCTGTGGCACGCCCGTGTATCGAGTGCATGCCATAGGTATTCATATAGTATGGGAACCGCGAACTGCACCCTATGCCCGAGATGATCACGATATCTTCGCGTGGTATGCCCGTTTGCGGCAGTATGGTCTGCACCTGTTTCAGTATAGAATAGTCGCCGCAGCCGGGGCACCAGCGTACTTCCTGGTCCGTTGCGAAATCTTTTGCCGTCAGCGGCGCCTTGGGTACTGCAATATCACTCATATTATAAATTCAAAACTCAAAAACGGGACTCTTTCTTTTTACCCACGTAACCCATTCCACCTCACCCTCTCCCTGGTGGGAGGTCCCAAAATTACGCCTTTACAGGCAGGCTATAAAACCTTAACCCTGTTTTTATTAGAATTTTAGAATATTGTTTACTTTTAAACGCTAAATCAGATACTAATAACATGATACGGATCCTAACGTTGGCCATTTGCCTGTTTATTTTTGGCACGGCATCTGCTCAGAAAAAGAAAGAATCACACCCCAATATTTCCGTGATCCCACAGAAACCCGGTGTATACCATAAGAGCGCTATTGGCGGTTATTTCACCGATGTGCACAAGCACCCCATCCGCGGACTACAGGCCTTCATCTACCTGCCCGACTCCACCATCGGTGCATCTGGCTTCACCGACTCTGCCGGCTACTACGAGACCAACAACATAATGCCCGGCATGTACACCCTCAAGATCGTATATCCCCGCACATCCACCGCAGTTACCATTACCGGTGTGCCTGTAGTGCGCGAAAACATCACCGAGATCAGTTTCTTCAAAAACGAACCACCAACCACGGACACCATCTTCTCCTACATGTCCATAGAGCCTAAGCCAATGGTAACAGAGAAGCCGAGAAAAAAGAAATAACCTCCGAAATTCCAGGTAAGAATGTCCCGGTAACGCTACGCTATCGGGATTTTTTTTGTCCGGTCTTGATTGCTACTATTTCACTGGAGAGAAAATTCTTAAATCCTGCAAATTCTGATTCAGACAATGGGTAATCAAAAAGATCATAGTTCATACCGCTTCACCACATACAGATTCACCACCAGCGACATCAGCAGGAACATCGCCACCATCTGGTGCAGCTCGGCCAATATCTCAAAGGAGCCGAACTTGCCCGGAACCATCATGGGCGCACAAAGCACGGTTACGATACCCAGGGTCACCTGGAGTGCTGCCAGTAAGATTGGCCACCGCCTTGTTGTTCTTAACGCGCTTTCCGGGTTCTTTAAAATGCTGCGGCCGGAGTTAAAGAACCAGAAGATCAGCAATGTGAGCAGGATATAAGCAAGGCCGCGGTGCATAAAGTGAACGGCGATCTTGTCATTGATAAAGCTGCGGGACATAATACCATCCGGTATCCACATACCATTTATAGTGGGCCAGGTGGCAGCAGCCATAGCCGCTTTGAGGCCGGCCATAAACGCGCCGTAAGTAAGCTGCACAAACAGCAGTACTATGATAACAGTGGTAAAGGTGTTCAGTTTTTTGTCCGTAACCCGTTTTTCGCCGGGTATGAGGAGCATCAGGGCAAACCACAGTGTATAGCAGGCCAGTATCATGGCAGATACAAAGTGCGCGGCAAGCTTAATGTGATCTACATATAAATGACTGTCGTTGAGGCCACTGGCCACCATCACCCACCCTATGAGGCCCTGCAGGCCACCCAGGAGGAAGAGGATGACAAAAGGCCGCACCATCCAGGCTTCGAAATATTTTTTTATGAGGAAATAAACGAAACCAACCGCGAAAACAATGCCCAGCATGCGCGCCCAGAACCTGTGCAGCCACTCCCAGAAAAAGATCGACTTGAAATCTTCAAGGGTATAGCTGCTGTTCATGTACTTAAACTGGCCGATCTGTTTGTAGCCGTCAAAGGCATCATTCCATTGTTTGGCATTGAGCGGGGGCAATATGCCGAAAAGCGGGTTCCATTTTGTAATGGACAGACCGGAGCCCGTGAGCCGGGTCACACCGCCCAGCAAAGTCTGGACAATGATCATTATCACGCCGGCTATGAGCCACCAGGCAACGGCGCGCCGTCTTTTTTTGTCCACAGTGAGCGCTAGATCGGGCAAAAGATTGTCCACAGAAAGGAATATTTGGTGCAAAAGTAGCTTAAGTGGAGGTAAGAAATATGGATAACCCTCGGCTATTTGGGGCAGTCTGCTAAGAGCAGCGAACTAAGTAGAATGCCAAAAAAGTTGAAAGGTGAATTAACGATGTTGTCGTTCAGCTTCTTGTTTTAGCGGGCCACATTTAACGATGTTCACATATAATAGACTGTTTTTTGACCAATATACATTGAATATTTCGTTATTTGATCAAATAGGTCTACATTTTTTTGGGGAATTAATTCCTCACTCATTCCCCACATTTTGTGGCGATTACACATTTTGTGTGGGTGAATGAGATTTTTGTTATCTTTGCGATACATTTGTCGTAAAATAATTCATCCTTACTATGAACTGATAGTCAATGATTTGCGATGATTTAAATAAAAAAAGGTCAAATAATTAGACGAACATTATCGTAATGCGTAAAAATGGTCTGATTATTGATTTAAAGAACGGGGTGAGAAATACCTTGTATATTCTGTAGGGATTATTAATTACTTAATACATAAGAAAAATGAGAAAAGCAGATGTTGTAGGCAGCATAGCCGAGAAGACAGGAATACCAAAGGTAGATATCCTTGTGGCACTGGAAACTTTCTTTAAAGAGGTGAAAACATCGCTTGTTGAGGGAGAGCCTGTATATGTGCGTGGTTTTGGAAGCTTCATATTAAAGAAGCGCGCGGCAAAGATAGGTCGCAATATTAAGAAGAATGTGGCGGTAGAAATACCTGAGCACTTTATCCCGGCATTCAAACCGGCTAAAGAATTCGTTCAGGCCGTGAAAGAATCAAAGCATGAACTGGCCGAGCATTCAGATGCCGACCTGGTAGAACATGCTTAATAAATAATGGCACGTGCGATTTCGCTACCTTTGCACCGAAAAAATTAAATTCCTTGCGGGCAGCACACTACATCACACTTGCGATAGCAATAGCATTGATCGCTCTTTTATACTGGGGAGGTAACACGGTTCCTCCGGCCAAGAATCCAGGTGCGGCAACGCAACCTACAGCCGGAGCGATGACCCAGGGCCCTAACACCATGAAGCCCGCCTCTTTCGACTCTATAGTAACCGCATCGCGCAGGCAGCTCCCGAAAACAGCTGCTGATACGGTACTGACCATCGAAAATGAACTTACAGCCATGCACGACTCGTCGCGTATGGCTTCTGTTTTTATACGCCTTTCCAGGGTGTGGGAGCGGAACAATATAAATACAGTGGCAGCTTATTATGTAGCAAAGGCCGCTAAATTGGAAAATTCGGAAAAAAAGCTGACCTTTGCAGGCCGAAACTTTTTGCAGCTCATGGAAGGCGAGGTTTCACCCTCGGTCCAGGTGTGGGAAGCAAAGGAAGCAGTGGGGTGTTTGGAGCAGTCTTTAAAGATAGCGCCGGATAATGAAGAAGCAAAGCTGGCGCTGGCTACAGGGTACATAGAGGGCACAGGTGAGCCGATGAAAGGAGTACAGATCCTGTTAGCAATTACCCGCGAAAAACCGGATGATATACCCGCTAACCTGTTACTGGGAAGAATGTCGATCCAGTCGGGGCAGTTTGATAAAGCGGTAGGAAGGTTTGAGACGATATTAAAACTGGAACCTGACAATAAAGAAGCCTTGTACTACCTGGCAACAGCGTATGAAGGAAAGGGCGACAAAAAGAAAGCAATTGAATTGCTGGAAAAGTTGAAGCAACAGGTAACAGATAACAAGGAATTCAGTAAAGAAATAGAACAACACATAAATTCATTAAAGTAACTTTTTAAAAAATAGAGATTATGCCTTGCGGTAAGAAAAGAAAACGTCATAAGATTGCCACTCACAAACGTAAAAAACGTCTGAGAAAGAACCGTCATAAGAAGAACAAGTAGGCTTTCACCACTGCTTCCTTTCAAAACGTTACTGTAAAACCATGCGCATCATCTGCTACCTCTATGGAGGAAGCAGGGATGTGCAGGGTTTATTATTATAGCCTATAGGGCTCCCTTTAAATATGGAGCTCGCAGTAGCGGCCAAGAGATCTCACGGAATAAATATCGGGACTATCCACGGGGAGCGAAATGGTACACCCATGAACAAAGAACTAATTATAAATTCCTCAGCCGAAGGAGTGGAGCTGGCTTTACTGGAAGATAAAAAGCTGGTAGAACTTCATTACGAACGCGGACAGGACCAGTTTGCCGTAGGCGACCTATACCTCGGTAAGGTAAAGAAGCTGATGCCCGGCCTCAACGCAGTGTTTGTGGACGTAGGCTACGAAAAAGACGCCTTCCTTCATTATACAGATCTCAGCCCATATTTAAAGTCATTGGTAAAGTTCAGTACACAGTCGGTGGCTGGCAGTACTACCTGGGGCGATGATTTTGGCAAGTTCAAGAACGAAGCTGAGATACAGAAGAACGGCAAGATAACGGAAGTATTTACCGGCAAGCCGGAAATAATAGTACAGATACTTAAAGAGCCGATCTCCTCAAAAGGCCCGCGGCTGAGTTGCGAAATATCCCTCCCGGGACGTTTTGTAGTAATGACACCGTTTAACGACGTAGTTGCTATAAGCCGCAAGATACACAGTGCTGACGAGCGCAAACGCCTGCAGAAAATAGTAGAAGGTATAAAGCCAAAAAATTTCGGGGTAATAGTGCGTACAGCTGCAGAAGGTAAGAACACCGCCGAGCTGCATGCCGACCTGCTGGAACTTGAGAAGACCTGGATATCGCTACAGCATAATCTGAAAGGTGCAAAAGCGCCGCAGATGGTGCTGAGCGAGCAGGACAAGACCACATCCATACTACGCGATCTGCTGAGCGTAAGCTTTCAGAAAGTAGTAGTCAATGACAAGAAGATACAGGGTATAGCCAAGGATTATATCTCCCGTGTATCACCGGGGCAGGAAGACATTGTGAGCCTGCATATGGGCGCGCAGTCAATTTTTGAGACCTATGGCGTAGCCAAGCAGGTAAAGGCGGCTTTTGGAAAGACGGTGAACCTGAACAGCGGCGCTTACCTGATCATAGAGCATACCGAAGCGCTGCATGTAATAGATGTGAACAGTGGCACCCGTCATGCGGAAGCAGGGCAGGAAGCAAATGCACTGGCCACCAACCTGGAAGCTGCTCAGGAGATAGTACGCCAGATGCGCCTGCGCGACCTCGGCGGCATCATCATCATAGACTTTATAGACATGAAGCTGCCGGAAAACCGGAAACAGCTTTATGAAGCCGTAGAGGACATGATGACCAACGATCGCGCCCGGCACACGGTACTACCGATATCCAAGTTTGGATTGATGCAGATAACCCGTCAGCGCCTGCGCCCTGAGCTGAATATCAACACCAGTGAAGTATGCCCTACCTGCAAAGGCACCGGTATGATAGGCCCAAGCATACTGCTGCATGATGATATTGAAAAAGACCTGAAATACATAGTGAACCAGGGCCTGCGCAATTTAACACTGCATGTACACCCAATACTAGAAGCCTACCTTACGAAGGGTAGCTTCTTCAAACCATCTATCGTAAAGAAGTGGGACAAGGCGCTGAAAGTGAAAGTAAAGGTGATCGCAGATAATAACTCACCGCTTACTGAGTATAACTTTTATGATGCGCAGACTGATGACTTGATCAAGTTATAGGTTTTCTTCGTTGTAAAATATTTGCCGGATCGCTTTTGTGGTCCGGCATTTTTTTGGTACGCCAGTTGTGAACTGGTAAAACGGCATATCTCGGCTACAGGCACGCGTGTTGACTTTTGTTATTTAATTATTAAAGTAAAGCTGTTTGAAGCATTGTGATAATAAAAAAGCTGGATTTTATATCTGCCTCTCGGCGATTCTCCGTCAGACGTATTGAATACAAACAATATCCGTTAAGTCGTAGTTTCTTTCAATGGACTGGTTGGGACTTAAGTCATAATAATAGAATTCGAGTTGCTCTGCCGTATAAATCTGAGAACATAACACAGCTTTATTTGGATATTTTAAGACAGTTTTGTTCGTTTTTGCATCACTAACAGTTGCGGATGTTGCCCACGGCCCGCGAGTTGAAGTGACAGGTTTGTCGAAAAGAATTCTTTGATTTGCTAAACCAGTGTTTGTAAGACTAACATTCAAGTTTATTTTATCACCACTTGGGAGTGTATTTTAAACTGTGTCAACCCACCCTGTGTGTCCTGCCTGCCCCCGCGGGGGCAGGCA
>CAINOM010000514.1 GCA_903851455.1 uncultured Bacteroidota bacterium
CTCCAAGGTTCTTATCTGGTGCAAAAATGATCTTCTGGTCCTTTGGCAGACTCTCCACGATAAGCTGAGCATTGGATGACGTACATATTATATCGCTAAGCGCTTTTATGCCAGCAGAACAATTGATGTATGAAATAACGAGGTGGTCAGGATGTTTATCCTTAAAAGCCTTAAAAAGCGCCGGCGGACAACTATCGCTCAGTGAGCAGCCAGCTCTCAGATCGGGAAGCAGCACCTTTTTCTTAGGGTTAAGGATCTTAGCAGTCTCCGCCATGAAGTGCACCCCCGCAAATACTATGATATCTGCTTCGGTCTTTGCAGCATTCTGGGCCAGCCCCAGGCTGTCGCCAATATAGTCGGCTACGTCCTGTATATCCGGCTCCTGGTAGTAGTGCGCAAGTATTACTGCATTTTTCTCTTTCTTCAGTTTGCTGATCTCTTCAAACAGATCCAGGGAGGGATCAATGTCTATATTCAGAAAACCTGTTCTTTCCAGTTCTGCCTGTTTGATATCTTCCATATCCGCTAAACATTTTGCCTGTTTATGTATCAATTTCTCTCAAAACCCCGATTATCCACACTCCTATTAATAACAATTTAAAAATTTTAAAGAATCTAACTATTATTATTAGGGTTGGGGGTATGGGGAATAATAAAAGTTATTCCTATTGCAAATTAGAACCTTTTGGTTTATTCACAACCTGCTGTTCAATTATTCACACAAGAAAACCAGTGGTAGCGATGAACTAACAACAAAATTGGGAATTGTGGATTAAAAAACGTGTTAGTAAAAATGTAAACCTTGATATCGTAGATAACTGTGGAGAAAAATAAAAAATGAGGAATAACCTTATAAAATGCTTGTTACTTAAATAGTTATGTAGCGGAGAGGTTTTTTCTACAGCAGATACTCAATACTTTTCCACACCCTGAAATACCCATTTCGGGGAAACACAAACACTGGTGATACATATATAATATCTATACCAATAAAAAGAACGTCCGTGCGAAATACGGGGAAACAAATAATCTGTAGTTAAAGAAAAGAAGCGTTTAAAGTTTAATTTTAAAAATAAAGCCTGAAATATGGGAATAACGTGTGCAAAATGTCAAATTTTCGCATAAATTTGCCGTCCTTTATAAAACATAACACAAACCTGCAATGTCTGTAATTCAAACGATTAGAAATAAATACGGAAAGATCGCTGGCGCGGTTATCGCGATCGCGCTTATAGGCTTTATCATATCTGATGCAAGGAATGGCTCTTTCGGGAGTTTTTTCGGTGGTCATGATTCCAATGTAATGAAGATAAATGGCGTGAAGATAGACCCCAAGGAATATAACGCCCGCATCAAAGAATTTGAGACACTCTCCAAGATGTATAATAAAGTACATGAGCTGGATGATGCCGCTCGCGCACAAATTGATGAGCAGGCGGTGCAGAGCATAGTAGAGGAAGTGGTTATAGGCCAGGAGTGCGATAAGCTGGGCATACAGACTACTGAAGATGAAAAGAAGGAAATGATCTACGGTCCTAATGTGGATCCAATGGTTGTAAACTTCACACTGGAAGGACAACCAATATTTGTGAACCGCGAAACACACCAGTTCGATCCAACTATTATCAAACAGTTCGAAAAAGAGATCAACGAACAGGCAGCAAAAGTGGACCCAACCGGTAAGTATCGCGACGACTGGGAAACTGTTAAGAAATATGTTACCCGCAGGAGCAGGATCAATAAGTATCACGTCATGATGTCTAACTCTGTTTACGTTCCATGGTTCGTAGCAAAACATTCAGCGGTAGACCAGGGTTCAATGGCAGCTATAAAATATGTAAATGTTCCTTTCACTGCCGTTGCAGATAATGACGTGAAAGTTACAGACGAAGACATAAAAGATTACATGACCAAACACGCGGCAATGTTCCAGGCAGATGAGCCAACACGTGCTATAGAATATGTGTCGTTCGAGATCAATCCTTCTTCTGCCGATACTGCACGCGTGCTTGCTGCGCTCAACGATGTAAAAAATGACCTGGCTGCTGCAAAAGAAAAAGACACAAAGAATTTTGTAAACGGTAAGACCGACGACCAAAACGCATACACAGAAGCCTACCTCAACAAAAGGACATTCACTTCGCGTTATGCAGATTCAATAATGGAAGCTCCGGTGAACAGCGTTTACGGACCATACTTTGAAAACGGCGGTTATAAGATCACAAAAATAGTAGACAGGAAAACACTTCCTGACTCCGTAAAGAACAGGCACATCCTGGTGCTGACAAAAGCACAGGGCAACGAAGTAGCTACAGACACTGCTGCCCAGATGAAACTTGACAGCGCAATAGCCGAACTGAAGGCTGGCGTTAAATTTGATTCGGTAGTACAGAAATACTCAGTAGACGATGGCAGCAAAGACAAGGGCGGCGAGAGCACCATCACCCTGGTCCAAAGGCCAAACGTTCCAAAAGAATTCGGTGATTTTATCTTCGAAGGTAAAGTGGGTGAAACAAAAAAAGTAAAAGTTTCAAACGACAACTTTGCCGGATATTATTATATAGAAATAATGGAGCAAAAAGGAATTGCTCCTGCTGTTAAGACTGCGACTATTGTTAAGAACCTTGCACCAAGCGACAGCACAGTTAACGCGATCTACGGAAAAGCAAACGAGTTCGCCGGTAAAAATACGACAGCCGAATCGTTTGACGCTTCGATAAAGAAACAAGGCTACGACAAAAGGATCGGTGACAATGTAAAGGTGACCAACTTCTCTATCACCGGCCTCGGCCCATCGAGAGAAGTAGTTCGCTGGATGTTCGGCCACAAGGTTGGCGATATCTCTGCCGTTTTCCAATTAGGTCAGCAGAGGTATGTGGTTGCGAAACTGATCTCTGTTGCAGATAAAGGTATTGCTCCGCTCAGCGCCGCCAATCGACCACAGATAGAACAAAGGATACGCGAAGAGAAGAAGGCGGATATGATAGCGAAAAAATATACCGGTTCTCTCGAGTCTATCGCATCTGCTTCGGGCCAGCAGGTTCAGCAGGCAGACTCGGTGATAGCAGGTGGTGGCTATATACCAAATCTTGGTTTTGAGCCAAGGGTAATTGGTTACGCATTTGATGCCAGCTTACAGCCAAACACTGTATCTCCGGGTATCAAAGGAATGGGTGGTGTATATTTTATCTCTGTCCTTAACCGCAACGTACCTCAATTGCCAGGCGACCAGAATTTGCTGATGCAGATACTCGGACCGCAACGCAGAAACCAGGAAATGCAGCTGATGAATGGTGTAAACCAATCTATACAGCAGACCATTGCTAAAAAGGCAGATGCGACTTTCAACCCCGATAACTTTTAACCGGGTCCTGGCATAAGGTCTTCAGAGTTTTTTAGAAAAGAGGTTGTTTGCGAAAACAGCCTCTTTTTTTGTTAAAGAGCATAGTTTTTTTATTGTTAGTGATAAATTTTGTAAATTGGAGTAATGAGTGAGCGAATTATTACACTATTTGGGGAAGAGATAATTCCTGAACAGGTAAAAGCTGTGGGGAAAAGCCGTGCTAAGAAAAAGCCGGAGGAGAAAAAAGAAGAAGAACAAAAAGAAGAGGCAACAGGCGAAGCGCTCAATGAAGAAACCGGGAGTGAAGATGAGATAATATCGACCGAACCTGTGCAGTCGGTTGAACCGCAGGCAGAGCGCGATGTGGAGAAAGTGGCCATTATACCCGAAGACTGGGACGGTGACAAAAAATATTATTCGATCGGCGAGGTAGCAGCACTATTTAAAGTAAAGACTTCACATATTCGTTTCTGGACCAATGAATTTAGACTCAAAGTGCGCACGACCCGCAAGGGCGACCGGCTTTTTACGCCGGAGCAGATACGCGAGTTAAGAGCCATTCATCACCTGGTAAAGGAGAGGGGCTTCACGCTTACGGGAGCAAAGGCCAAAATGAAGGCCCAGAATAAAATGGACGTAGAAACCATAGACCTGAAGCAATCTCTACTACAGCTGAGAAACAAATTACTGATCATCCGGAACCAGCTGGTCGGTTAGCGAGACCTTCCGGCCGTTTACAAACAGAGAAAATGAAAAAAATATTATTCGCGATAATGCTGCTGTTCAGCACAGGTGTTATGGCGCAAAGTCCTGCGTACAGTATATCTAAAGACTCGGTAGATGGCGGGCTTATTTTCAATGGCCCCATCACCATAAGCGACCTGGAAAATGAAGCCACTTTTAAGTGGATGAAAAGCGGCCTGGATGATTATAAACCCTATGATGGCGCTGTAAGCTTTCTGAAAACCTATCTGAAGGATTATTCGCTGGTCGTGTTCATGGGTACCTGGTGCGACGATTCTCAAAACCTGGTACCTAAACTTGCTAAAGTGCTGCAGATGGCCGATTTCCCGCTTTCGAAACTTACTATGTACGGCACCGACCGGGCAAAAAAAACAAAGAACGCGGAAGAGAAAAAATATGATGTAAGCCTTGTACCAACCATCATCGTACTGAAGAACGGAAAAGAGAAGGGGCGCATCACAGAATCTGTCAAAAAAACCATAGAAGACGATCTCGCCGCCATTGTTGCCTTTTAATAATGTGAGCAATTTCCCGGGCCTGCTGCTAACTCCCGAACTTTATACTTTCTAACTTTGCGCACTACTTAATATTCACGCTTAATAACTGCTATGGAATTACCGGAACATATATCCATTGATCAATTAATAAAAGGTCACGAAAAAATTACTTTATCTGAAGCTGCAAAAGGACGTATTGCCCATAACCGGGCATATCTCGAGAATGTGCTGAAAGAAGGCAAGACACATTATGGCATCAACACCGGCTTTGGCTCACTGTGCAATGTGCGCATTGGTGATCACGAACTGGAACAACTGCAGGAAAACCTTGTGTGTTCACATGCCTGCGGCATGGGCGATGAGGTGCCGGAGGAAATAGTGCGCCTGATGCTGCTGCTGAAAGTACATGGCCTGAGCCGGGGCTACAGTGGTGTGAGGGTAGAGATCGTGCAGCGCCTCGCTGATTTTTATAACCTCGGCATATCGCCGGTTGTGTATGAGCTGGGTTCGTTGGGCGCCTCCGGCGATCTTGCCCCCCTGGCGCATTTGTGCCTGCCGTTATTCGGCAAGGGAGAAGTACGATATAAAGGCGAAAAAATGCCTGCTTCGCAGGCCCTCAAAAAAGAAGGCCTGGAGCCTATAGCATTGGCTGCCAAAGAAGGCCTTGCCTTGCTGAACGGCACACAATTCATGAATGCCTATATCACCTGGTCGCTCATACAATCTAGAAAGTTATTACAGTGGGCAGATACGATCGGCGCTATGTCGGCCGATGCATTTATGGCTAAGGACGAACCATTTAAGCACCCCATACACCGCGTGCGGCCGCACAAAGGCCAGATCGCGACTGCACAAAGAATACTAAAACTACTGTCCGGCAGCGAGATACAACACTTGCACAAGTCGCAGGTGCAGGACCCATATTCGTTCCGCTGCATGCCGCAGGTGCATGGCGCATCGAATGACGTGGCGGATACGGTAACCAATGTGGTTGAAATAGAGATAAACTCGGTAACCGATAACCCAATTGTGTTTCATGATGAGGACGCGATAATGAGTGGTGGCAATTTTCACGGGCAGCCATTGGCGCTGCATGCCGACTTCCTGGCGATCGCTATGGCGGAGATAGGCAACATCTCAGAGAGAAGAACCTATCTACTGGTAAGCGGCCAGCGCGGATTGCCACCGTTCCTGGCGCCCAATGCCGGACTGAACAGCGGCTTCATGATCGCGCAATATACAGCTGCAGCCATTGTGAGCCAGAACAAGCAATACTGCACACCGGCATCGGTAGACAGTATTGTGAGCAGCAACGGACAGGAAGACCATGTGAGCATGGGCGCAAATGCCGCAACGAAGCTACGCCGCGTGGTGATGAATGTGCAGCGCGTGCTCGCGATAGAGTTGCTTACTGCAGCGCAGGGGCTGGAGCTGCGCCGTCCACATAAATCATCGCCTGTGATCGAAAGTATCTGGAGCGATCTGCGCAAGTATGCATCATTCATGCCCGAAGACGATATACTCCACGATAAACTGATCGCGGCAGAACGGTTTTTAGATACCCCTGCCCCCTAAAGGGGAGTATCTGGCTTTTTACCGGATATCAGTTAGGGAAGACTATTCGGCAATTTTATTTGAGTGTGAATAAAATATGGGACAGGCAATAAGAGAAAGCCCGCTTCAGGGGATTGGTGGTAACTATATCGTTTTGCAATGCTATGGAAATAAAGGTATTTTCCACGAGTGTGCTTTTGCGCTATTGTCCCTAAGCCGCCTGTACCAGGCGGGGCAACTACCTGTTTCGGAGATATGGATATATACCGACGACCCTACGTGGTTCGCATCTTTTAAAGATTGTTCCTTGCCGCTGCGCTACCGGAAGCTTGACGAGGCTACCATAAATAAATGGAAGGGCGATATCAACTTTGTGCACCGTGTAAAGATAGAGGTGCTGAAAGACCTGGTAAAAGACAAAGTCGGCAACATACTCTACCTGGACTGTGACGTAGTATTTACAACACCAATAGAAGAAGTGTTCAACAACATCGGCGCCAGTCAGCTATACATGCATGTGAGGGAAGGAAAAGTGAGTGAGCGCAACAACAGCATTTTTGCAAAACTCGATACTTACCTAAGGAAGAACGTACCACTGAAAATAAACGGGACACCTATCCATGATGTAGCGATGTGGAACGCCGGGGTATTGGGGTTCAACACAAAACACGCGCACATACTTGACGAGGTACTGACCTTCACCGACAATGAATATCCACGTTTCCCGAAGCATGTGATAGAGCAGTTCGCGTTCTCGGTTTATTTTCAGCAGGCCGGCAATGTAAAACAAGCAGCGTCCTACCTTATCCATTATTGGAATCTCAAAGAAGTGCGCCCGCTGCTGGCCTCTTTTTTTGAACACTTCAAAAACAAAACCTGGAGCGAGCTGGTGCACTATAGCCAACTCATCCAAATGCCGGTGCTGATGCAGGAAAAAGGAAATTTTTACAGCAACAGAAATGTATGGAAAAACATATCTGGCGAAAAATGGGTGCCTTCAAAACCGGATTGGGCAGAGCTCGTGAAGCAATTATGATTTACGGCATTAGAATTCAACTTGTTAGTAATACAGTCTCATAAATCTTATCTATTGAATATATCGTAATACTCTTTAAAAACGAAAATTCTGTTTCTTCTGTTTCCTGTGATCTCATGAAGTATGGTCGCCTTTGTAAAATCATCAATGAGTTTATATCCGGACACATTAGATAGCCCGGTAACCCGGGTAACATCTTCTATATAGACGACAGGCTGCATAAATAATTGATCAAGCAGTATTTTTGCGACCTTAACCTTTTTGCCCATAGTATAAATACGGGATTCTTCCAGCTCCTTTTTTAAAGCCAATATTGCTTTCAGCCCATTTATAGATGCTGTGGCTGTGGTTTCTACACCAACCAAAAAAAATTTCAGCCAATGTAACATATCGTTGTGTGTTCGCACCTTTGTGAGGTTATCATAATACAGGGATTTGTTTTTTTCGAAAAAATCTGAGAGATATAAAACAGGTTTTCTCAATACATTTTGAGATACCAGATAAAGTGTAATCATAAGGCGGCCTATACGGCCATTACCGTCCAAAAAAGGATGTATTGTTTCAAACTGATAATGAGCTATGGCTATTCGCAGAATGTGTGGCAAACCGCTTTCATCGTTGTGCATAAGATTTTCCAGGTCTCCCATCAAAGTCTCTACTTCTTCGTAAAACGGCGGTATATAACCTGCGTCTTTTATTGATGCACCCCCTATCCAGTTCTGACTCCGTCTGAATTCTCCCGGCATTTTATGTTTTCCGCGAACCCCGTCTAATAATATACCATGCGCCTCCTTTAGCAACCTGGAGGAAAGAGGTAACTCATTTAATTTATAGACAGCTTGATTCATCGCTTCTATATAATTGTTAACCTCTTTCCAGTCGTCCCTTAATTCAGGCTGCACGTCTTTTTCTTTTAACAGGGCTTCTTCCATATTGGTTTGAGTTCCCTCTATTTTACTTGAAACAGTTGCTTCCTTCACAACATGCATTCTAATAAAATGATCTATATTTGGGACTAACTCAGAAAAAGCATTTAATTCGCCTAAACGTAAAGTAGCAGTATCAATTAATTTTGTCAATTCCGCATCTTTCCAGCTATAAGTATGATTGACCTTTTCTGGAATAAATGCGTAGTAATCAATTCCTTTCTGTTTCCGGCCTGCTTTAAATTGTTGTAAATCCA
>CAINOM010000515.1 GCA_903851455.1 uncultured Bacteroidota bacterium
CCTTTGCCCAGAGACATGGCTGCATGCGTGAAGCAGTTGAATAAGTGGACCAAACCGCTTACACCACCTACTGAAGAAGAGAAGGGATAGCCAGTTGGCAGTTAGCTGTGAACTGATTAGTTTTACAAAATATTTGAGTCAATCTAAACTGATAAATTATTAATGACATCACACATAAACATACAAATAGAGCTTGCCGAAGATAAGATGCCGGAGGCGATACAATGGACCGCACCGGACGGCGGTGTTGCAGACTGGCAAAAGGCAAAGGCCTTGTTACTCGGCCTCTGGGATGGAGAAGAAAAATCTGCGCTGCGCATAGACCTGTGGACCGGCAAAATGATGGTGGATGAAATGAATGACTTCTTCTACCAGACATTCTTCGGCATGTCTGACACTTACCTTAGGGCTACAAAAAACGCTGAACTCGCTAATGATATGAAGGAGTTTGCAAAGACCTTTCTGAAAAAAGCATCTGACGCACTTGAAGCCGAGAAAGCTTAAGTAAAAATCCAAATTTCAAACAGCAAATTCCAAATTCCTGAAAATATGTCTCTCGAAACAAAAGTAATGGACGAACTGAAGAACGCGATGCGCGCAAAAGATGAAGCTGCGCTGCGCTCACTTCGTGCTATAAAGGCAGCCATCATCATCGAAAAGACCGCAGAGGGCGCCAATGGCGAGATCAGCGAAGCGACTGAACTTAAGATGCTTCAAAAACTTGCCAAGCAGCGCCGCGACTCGCTGGACATTTTCGAAAAGCAAAACCGCGAAGACCTTGCAGCAAAGGAAAGAGAAGAACTCGCGATAATCGAGAAATTCCTGCCGAAGCAAATGTCGGCCGATGAGCTGAAAACTGAAGTGAAGGCGATCATTGAGCAGGTGGGCGCAAAGTCACCCGCGGATATGGGCAAAGTGATGGGCGTGGCCAGCAAACAACTGGCAGGCAAAACCGACGGTAAGGCGATATCGGACATGGTTAAGCAATTGCTTGCTTCGTAGGCGAATTATTTTGAAAATGGCATAATGTAGTGACGTAGCAATGCAACGTTGCTACGCAATATAATACCAGTATCGGGATGGGACTGAGGCGTGATAATTACATCTCCCGACCAACATAGTATATAAACGCATCCCCCATTATGGTTCTTGACGTAATCGGAATCTTACTTGTGATCTTATTTTTTATACGCGGCTACACAAAAGGTTTTATTGTAGCCGCGTTTTCTGTACTAGGCATATTGCTGGGCATCCTCTGTGCGCTTAAGTTATCCCAGTCGTTCGCAGCCTGGCTGCTCGCCAAGGGATATGTAACCTCCGGATGGGTGCAGCTGGTAAGTTATATCGTATTGTTTGTGGGTGTGGTCATCATCGTAAATCTGCTGGCCAAACTGGTGCAGAAAGCAGTAGACGGATTGATGCTGGGAACTGTGAACATGCTGGCAGGCGGGATCGTTTATGCCGCAGTGGGGATCGTACTGTGGAGCTCGCTTTTGTGGATCGGCGGGCACATGCACATTATAGGCGCGGAAACTATTGCTTCATCAAAAACATACGTGTGGTTCTCCAAAATAGCACCGTGGTTTTTTGAGCAGGCCGGCAAGCTCATGCCATTCGCCAAGGACACCTTCAGCAAACTGGAAAGCTTCTTCGACACAGTAAACCACAAAATACCAACCGATGTGGGTGCTCATTGATAACTACGACTCGTTCACCTACATACTGCACGACTACCTGTTGCAGACGGGCAATGAGTGTACGGTGTACCGCAACGATGAGATCACGGTACAACAACTGGCAGATCTGAACCCGGAACGGATCATCATTTCTCCGGGGCCGGAAACCCCGCTGCAAGCTGGTATCACTATGAGCGTAGTAGATCATTTTCACAAAAGCACGCCAATACTGGGCGTATGCCTCGGTCATCAAGCGCTGGGTATGTACTTCGGTGCGCAGCTAGTGCATACTCCCTACCCCATGCACGGAAAGACAAGCGAGCTAACACATACCCACCATCCGCTGTTCAAGGGTATACCATCACCGTTTACGGCAATGCGGTATCACTCACTGGCAGTAAATGATTTTGACAATATACAGCTTGAAATACTGGCTAGAACAGAGGATAGAACCATTATGGCACTCCGACACAAGCATTATCCCTGCATTGGTGTGCAGTTCCATCCTGAGTCTGTGGGTACTGAGTATGGGCTTCAATTGCTGAAGAACTGGGCGGCGCTATCATAAAAAACAGAGCCGATCGTTGCGGCTCTGCGAAATCCAAACAAGCTATTGAAATGTTTACTTACCCGGCTTGAGTACGCCATCGTATTCAGCGGGTGCAGCGAGCAATGAAAGTGCCTTGTCTACTTCTTTATCATACTGCATAGCCTGCGCGATGCGGCCACGGGTATAGTAGTAACGGGATGCGATCTCGTTTTCCAGCATCTGCTTTACCTGAACCTTGTTTTTGATGAGGTCCTGTTTCTTATCGTGAGACAGTTTGCTTTTCAGCGCTTCAAATTCCTGTTTGGCATCGTCATAATATTTTTCTTTCACTGCCATTCTTCTCAGCGAGTCAAGTCCTTCTTCTGTTTCTGTCTTGTAGGCGTAATCCTTGTTCTCCAGCCACTTTGCAAAGTCATTAAACTCGCCATCACTTAGCGTGAATTTGTCAGCAGCCGGTATGGTGGTGTGCTTGCTTGCATATTCCGTAGCGTAATCGAACAGGTAGTTCTTGGTATACAGTGTAATGGCTATGCTGCTCACGGGCTCGTCTTTTACGTTTACATCAGCGGCTATGCCACCGCCACTCAGCACGGTGCGGCCGCCCTTTGTCTTGTAAGACTTCTTGAGCGAGTCCGGTATGTAGCCTACGCTGCCATCTGCATTGCGGTGGGTGTAGTCGAGCGCCTGTATGCAACGGCCGCTGGGGGTGTAGTAGCGCGCGATCGTCAGCTTCAGACGGGCATTAAAGCCAAGCGGATGCTGCACCTGTACGAGGCCCTTTCCATAAGAACGCTCGCCGATGATGACGCCGCGGTCCAGGTCCTGCATGGTACCCGCAACTATCTCAGATGCCGATGCGGAGGAGTGATTCACAAGTACCGTTAATGGCAGCGTCTTGTTCCAAACGGGCCCTTGTGTTTTATAGTCGCGGTCCAGGTCAGGTATCTTTCCCTTTGTGCTCACAACGAGCTGACCTTTGTCCACAAAAATATTACAGATGCTTACCGCTTCCTCCAGCAGTCCACCGGGGTTATTTCTCAGGTCCAGCACCATACCCTTCAGTGCAGGCTGCACCTTCTGCAGGCTGTCGTAGGCGTCTTTTACCTGGTGTGCACATCCCTGTGTGAACTGTGTGAGGCGCACATAGGCTATATTGTTTTGGGGTCCCATGAGGCACGCATAAGGCACACTTGATATCTCTATTTCGCTGCGGGTGATGATCTTCTGAGATACAGCATGAGTAAATGCATCCTTGATCTTCATGGTGATCTGCGTACCCGGCGATCCTTTCAATATCATGCCGAGGTCGTCTATACTCTTACCCTTAACCACCTGGTTATCTATGCTTTCCACCATATCACCGGGATGCAGGCCTGCCTTTTGCGCCGGACTGTTCTCGTATACATCGCCGATATAAATATCCTCGCCTTTACGGTGCATATTGGCGCCTATGCCACCGTACTTACCGGTCGTCATGAACTCATACTCTTCTATGTCCGATTCGGTAATGTAGTTTGTATACGGGTCAAGATCTTCCAGCATTGCGTCTACACCTGTCTTTACCAGTTTGCCCGGCTCTATCGGGTCCACGTAGTAGGTATTCAGTTCCTTCATTATATTGGCGTAGACATCCAGGTTTTTGGATATCTCAAAGTATTGGTCATTTGTGCGGGCCCGGATAAATAAAAACGCCGTTGCAGTCAGCGCAACGCCAGCAATAAATCCTTTCGACTTCTTTATTTTTTTTAAAAATTCCATAGCACTCCCTATAAATTTATAACAAAGCAATGTACGAATTTTAGCACTTCGAAAAGGGGTGAAAAAATAATAAATCGCGGTAGAACCCTTATAGAATTGTTATAATTATGGTATTTTGTATCAAAATGTAAACACCTGTTAATATCGGGCCTGCTTTTTGACCTTCACTATATATGATATACAAGGCGCTTGCTTTATTGCTATTGTTCCTGCCGGCTCATAACGAGGTTCTGGCGCAGAAACCTTTTACCGAAGGTATAGTCAGGTATAAGGTTAAACTGCGTTCAGCAGACAATAAGGTGTACAAGGGTATGTACACATTTACATTCAAAGGGCCTCATGTAAAAAAAGAGCTGACACTTGATAACGGGTTCCAGGATGTGGTACTGATTGATTGCGGCACAGGCAAAGTTTTCTCGCTGCAGAACAGGAACGGGAAAAAGTATGCCATACAGCTCAGCATGGAGGAAATAGTGAAGCGGCAGGACGCATTTAACGGTTTCACTTTAAAGGATGTCGAAAGTGATCGTAACAATATTGCCGGCTATGCAGTGAGCAAAAGCAAGATCAGCTATAAGGACGGGTCATCAGCGGAGGTCTTCTATTCCAAAGACTGGTATCCGCCGCAGTCCATCACCTATGAGCGTTTCCCCTCGGCGAAGTTTTTGCCAATGGAGTATTCCTATACCGATGAACATGGCATCTCCATGGAGTTTGAAGCTGACCAGGTAACCCTTGAACCTGTCGAGAATGCGGTATTCCGGGTGCCGCCCGAGTATAAAATGATCTCGTACGAAGAATACAAGCAGCTAAGCAAATAATCCCTGTTATATTTGTTCCCGATTCCAGATGATCTCATGCCCCTTGATTTTATAAATAGAAGTATACTTTTCGGAAGGTCATTTTTCAGAATGAAGCGGCGCGCTGACTTTTGTTTTTGTGTGAAGCATATGACATTGTTAGTCGTGCTGGTCTTTATGTGTTCTTCGTCGTGGGCGCAGTTGAAGAGCAAAAATGATAAGGCTAAGCAAGCCGACACGGTAGCTCGCCCGCGCGACATAAAAATACTGGAGGAGCATAAGGACAAGAGCGGCAATACGGTTCGCACCATTCAGTACTACCTGGGTGCGCAGCGCATCATTGAGACCACAACAATACCTTCGTATGCTAGCCTGCACGTGCCCATCAACCCGGATACGCTGAATAAAGACTCGCTGATGGTGGTAGTAAGCAAGTCGAAATACACGCTTGATGTGTACTACCGGAAAAAGAAGATACGCTCTTACAAAGCTGTTTTTGGGCCAAAGCCACTGGAGAATAAAAAAATGGAGGGGGACCGCTGCACACCCGAGGGCTGGTTTACTATTAAAAATAAGAACGGAGCATCGAAGTACAATAAGTTCATGCTGCTGAGTTATCCCAATGACTCTGCAATAGCCGCTTTTACGCGCATGAAAGCAGCCGGCACCATACCCCAGTCGGCAACTATAGGTGGCGATGTTGGCATACACGGGATCTGGAAAGGCGGTGATGATATGATAGAGCTGGGTGTATGCTGGACCGATGGCTGCGTGGCCATTAAAAATAAAGACGTTGACGAACTGTATACTTTAGTGCCTGTAGGTACACGAGTATACATCAGGAAGTAGCCGCTACTTTTTAGCAAGCGCCACAATATCCCTTACTTCCAGTATCTTCTTATCGCTGCCATATTCAGCGGCGTTTACCATAGCCACACCCACCTCTGCGAGGGTGCAGGCCGAGCCAGGGAACACAGCCCGCAGAAATGGATACAGCCATGCAAGGTATTTGTATAGCTTGAGGAGATTTTTCTGACCCGGTGTTGCTTTCATAAAGCCTGGCCTAAACATGTATGCAGCTTTGAATGGCAGCTTCATGAGATCATTTTCGGTCTTTCCTTTCACCCTTGCCCACATGCTGCGGCCCTTTTCGGTACTGTCAGTGCCCGCGCCAGATACGTAGCAGAAGGTCATATCCGGATTTTGACCAGCGAGGACGCCAGCCACGTGCAGGGTAAGATCGTAGGTAAAGTGGGTGTATTCTTTCTCCTTCATCCCTACTGAGGAAACGCCAAGACAAAAGAAGCACGCATTATAACCCTTCAGCTGATCCGCTATCGGGTTGATGTTGAGGAAATCGGTATGTACGATCTCTTTCAATTTAGGATGGCTGACACCACAGGGACGGCGGTTAATGACCAGGACCTCTGTTACATCCGGGTGCCGCAGGCACTCGATCAGCACGCCTTCACCTACCATTCCTGTTGAACCGGTAACTATCGCTTTTATCTGCATGGTCTGCTTTTTTTACTAACAAGCAAGTATTGGAATTTGGAATTGAGTTTTGGGGGTTTACCGGTCAGGTAAAATGATTCAGCGCCAGTATCTTGGTTTGTTCCTGCATAAAGTGCTCGTAGCCGGTACGCCAACCCTTCCACTCTGCACTGGTGCCGAGCGAGAAGTTGTGAAACACCGTGATCATCATGCTGCCTGTTTGCTGCAGTTTCCGGCTCATCGCATCCAGCTTTTCAAATGCTTCGGTTGCTGACATTTTTGCCTCATAGTGGGCTGTGGTGTCCATAAAACAGAAGGGGTGTATGCGCAGAGGAGTAATCGCTTCGCTTTCGATGTCATACCATGCAAATGAATTGCCCGTGCCTGCACGAAAACCAAGGTGCGAGCCGTAGCCCATGCTATAATCTTCCGTAATGCCGTGCTTTAGCAACTGCCTGTAGGTCTGGGGTATCTTCACGCGAATGTAGTGCTGGCGGGAGGCGTGTATATTAAGGCCAGATACCTGCTCCAGTACCTTCTTCTCCTTTTCCATCATATCGCCCTGGTCTGAATAATAGGAGGGATGAATGCCAACCGTACTTTCCTTCACGAGGTTCTTTATTACCCGCACCATAGCGGGATGCTGCGGGTGTATGTTCTTATCGTAGGCTGTTGTCTTGAATGATGACAATACGAAATACAGCGGCTTAAAGTCATATTCCTTATGCATCTGCCGCAGCCACCTGAACGAGTCGTAAGGATCTTTCTGTTTTTTCTTCAGCACCTTGGTACGTTCGTTTATTTGTTTCACATCTCCCTTCAGCAATGCGCGCAAATAGGCTCCTACTATGCGGCCCACACCCTTGTGCAGATGCGAGTAAGCCATATCTATATCGTAAGTAGGACGGAACAAAAAAGGTGTAGGCTCTATAAGCATGCCAGATGCTATCTGCAGTTGTTTTCTGAAGGCAGCCACCCACTCATCCACGATGGGGCGCATCAGCCAGCCTTTTTTGTATAGTATGCTATGCGTGACAGGATAGCGGCCATGCTTATCTCCCACATAATGATAATATTCCTCGTAGCGGGAGAGCAGAAAAAAGATCGCAGAAAAAAGATCGAACGGTATGGTGTAGTCTTTATCTTCTGCAGCGAACAACGTAGGTATATCTTTCCAGGCACCGGTGTGCGGCTCTACTTTATGGGTGCCCTTCTTCCAGAGCAGTTGTTCATCAGGAATGCACAAACTCTTAGGTAGCTGCTTGCCGTAAGAGATGAAGAACGGCAGGTTCGTGGTATCTGCTTCATTTGTGGTAATGGTATAGGTGGCATGTAACCGCTCCTTCAGCAGCCAGTCCAAAACGAACTTGAGGCGGGTGCTGTTTTCGGCGCTATATACCACTATTGTTTCCATAAGCCCGTTACTTTATGCGGCTCTTCCACATTTTATTAAACGATCGTTCGGCAAAATGTATCTCTCCCCGGTGTTTGGCCCAGGTGTCTTTGAAAACTTTGTTCACCACTTTGTTCTTGATACCGGTGCTGGCTATGTTCAGCAGGCGGCGGTTCAGCATTGCCGTTTCCCACAGCCGCCAGGACGTATTCTCCTGGAAGCCGTTCCGGCCCTCATCGGTCGCTATCGCGCGGTTCTCCAGCAACATCTCGTGTATGTTTATCTTCAGCGGGCACACCTCTGTGCAATTGCCGCAAAGGCTGGATGCATAGCTCAGGTGCTTGTACTCCGCCATCCCTTCCAGATGAGGGGTGATCACCGAACCGATAGGCCCGCTATAAGTAGCGCCATAAGCATGGCCGCCAATGTTTTTATAAACAGGACAGGCATTGAGGCATGACCCGCAGCGAATGCAGTACATGCTTTCGCGAACTTCCTTGCGCAGCAGTTTGGTACGGCCATTGTCCAGCAGTATCACATACATCTCTTCGGGGCCGTCGGTCTCATTGGCCTGCCTCGGGCCAGTGAAGATGCTGTTGTATACGGTTACATTCTGCCCGGTGCCATAAGTGGCCAGCAAGGGCCAGAAGAGCTGCAGATCGTTGATAGAAGGCAGCAGCTTTTCAATACCTACTATTGATATTTGTGTAGCCGGGAACGAAGTACACAAACGCGCATTGCCTTCATTCTCGGTAACGCAAACGCCGCCTACATCTGCCAATAGAAAATTGCCCCCGGTAATGCCTACCTGTGCAGTAATGTATTTTTCACGCAGGTTGCGGCGGGCGATCTTTGTGATCTCCGGCGGCGTTAGATTAGGGAGTGTACCTAGTTTTTCATGAAACACCCTTGCCACGTCTTCCTTGCTCTTGTGCATGGCAGGCGTCACGATATGGTAGGGCGGTTCGCCATCCAGCTGCTGTATGTATTCGCCAAGGTCTGTCTCTACGGAGTCTATGCCGTTTTCGGCGAGGAAGTCGTTGAGGTGTATCTCTTCGGTCACCATCGATTTCGCCTTCACTACCTGGGTAGTATTCTTTTCGCGGCAGATCTGCAGTATGGCCTGCAGGGCCTCATCGGCAGTCTCTGCCCAGATGAGCTTGCCGCCACGGGCAGTAAAGTTCTTCTCAAACTGCTCCAGGTATTTATCAAGGTTCTCTATTACTTTCCACTTTACATTCTTGGCCCTGCGGCGCGCAATGTCCAGGTTGGCGAATTGCTCCTTGCCCTTCACCACGCTATCGTTGTACTTGCGTATGTTGAAGGCCACCTTGCGCTTGTGCTCCAGGTCACCGGCCTTTACTTCGCTCTTGGCAAGAAAAATGGTTTGCTGCTCGGTCATTGTAAAAATTAAAAAGTAAAAGTAAAAAATAAAAAATGGTGGTGTTTAATAAAATTTGAAGGCGATACCGCATGGAATAGAGCGTATAATAGATGGTTAGGGAGGAAAAGGGTTTAATCGGGCACTGTC
>CAINOM010000516.1 GCA_903851455.1 uncultured Bacteroidota bacterium
CGTAGTAAACGTGAACACCGGCATCATCAATACAGTAGCAGGCACAGGCTCTATGGGCTACGGCGGAGATGGTGGTCTTGCGATCGCAGCCACGCTGAATCAGCCCGAGGGCGTTTGGCAGGATGCAGCAGGAGCTATCTATATTGCAGACCAGGGCAATGCTGTTATCCGCAAGATCACCGGATCGGCTTATAAGACAACCGGCGCAAATACGCTGGCTGAAAACAACGTAACCATCTTCCCTAATCCATCTGCAGGTACATTTACTGTTCAGACAGGTACACTTCCTGATAATGGATCGGTTCAAGTTTACAACGTTGTGGGACAACTGGTATTTTCTACTGCTATCGACCAGCAGCAGACTACGATCAGCTTAAACCAGCCTGCAGGCGCTTATTCAGTAATTGTGAAAACAGCTACCGGCAGCACTACTCAAAAAGTAACCATTGCTAAATAATATTTTCTTCTGTCATTTTGCGAAATGCTCCTTTACGGAGCATTTCGTATTTTTGGTATAATGCAGGTTTTATGAAACGCGCTGCTTTTCTCATATCGCTCATATTTGTTCTTGGCTGCCGCATTTACAATGCGGACGCGCAAGGCATCATTACTACAATAGCCGGAGACTCGATCACACAATATATAGGTGTGGGCAGCCCGGCAACGGCATACTCCCTGGCACAGCCGGCGGCTATTTGCGCAGATAAAAAAGGGAAAGTGTATGTAGCCAATTATGCCGACAACCTCATCATGACCGTATACCACGACACGCTAAAAACCATAGTGGGCGATACATCTGGTTCCAGTGATGCAGGAGACGGATACCGCGCGGATTCGGCGCTGTTGAGAAACCCGGATGGTCTTTGCCTGGATACAGCGGGCAACCTTTACATATCAGAGTGGTACAACGATGTGATACGCAAAGTAGATGTGCACACTGGTATCATCACCACTATCTGTGGCATATCCGGTGGTGGATTTGGCGGAGATGGATTCCCCGCCACACTGGCCCTGCTCAATCATCCGCATGGAATATGCACGGATATAGCAGGCAATGTGTATGTCGCAGACTATAACAACCAAAGGATCCGGAAGATAACCGTGGCCACAGGGCTCATCAGCACCGTGGCAGGCAGCGGCACAACCGGCTATGATGGCGATTTTGGTGCCGCAACGGCAGCCTCACTCTCTTATCCCAATAGCGTTTGTGCGGATACAGCAGGCAACATTTATTTTGCAGAAACAGGCAACCACACCATCAGGCGGATAGATGCGGCAACGGGCATCATAACAACTGTTGCCGGCACCGGCACTGCCGGGTATAGTGTAAACGGAACGCCGGCAACCACTGCGCAGCTCAGTGAGCCTAATGCGGTGTATGCCGACAAATATGGCTACATCTACATTTCCGATTATGGTAATAACATAGTGCGTGCGATCACCCCGGGCGGGCTTATTTTCACAATAGCCGGCAATGGCTATTATGGCTATAGCGGTGATGGCGGCCCGCCTCTTGGGGCATCGTTCCGCGGCCCCACGGCGGTCTGTACAGATGATTCCGGCTATATCTATATCACGGATGGTATGAACTCAGTGATCAGAAAAATGAGCCCGGTTATCCAGTTGAATGTAGGTGTGAAAGACATAACCAGGCCAGCATTCGATATTTTCCCAAACCCGTCCAGAGGCAGGTTCACTATCACTCCAGGCCAAGCAGGAACGGCAAATGTGTATGTCATCAATACCCTCGGCCAATGCGTTTGCAACGTAACAGCGAAAGGCACATCCTCATTAGACCTTTCATGTTACCCCCCGGGTGTCTATTATATAAAATACGTTACGCAGCATGGCGAGGCCATCCAAAAATTAGTTATCTACTAAATTCTGTTTACGACTTACGAAGAGAGTACCCTGATCATTTCCAGCATATCAATGTTCACACAGTTGCCATCTTTTACGATCTCGGAGAAAGGCGTAAAGACCACCTGGTCATTTACAACTCCAGCCATTACCTGCGTATTACCGGCCACCAGGGCATTCACGGCAGCATAGCCCAGGCGGCTCGCCAGCACACGATCTGCCTGGCTGGGCGCTCCACCCCGCTGAATATGCCCAAGGACACAAGCCCTTACATCAAGCTGAGGAAAACGGGCTATGATCCGGTCTGATACTTCTTTGGCGCCACCAAGTTTCTCATGCTCTGACACTACCAGGATGTGAACTGTCTTCTTGCGGCGTTCGTCATAATCTATCCTGTCCAGCACATCGTTAATATCTTGTGTTTGTTCCGGTATCAGTATGTCCTCCGCGCCGCAGGCTATTCCGCTATATAGGGCTATGTAGCCGGCATCTCTGCCCATTACCTCTACTACGAATAAGCGGTCGTGGGCTTCTGCAGTATCCCTTATTTTGTCTATTGCTTCAACCGCGGTGTTTACGGCGGTATCAAACCCAATAGTGAAGTCGGTGCCTTTCAGATCTTTATCAATTGTGCCGGGTATACCCACTGCCGGGATCGTATATTGTTCAAAAAAGTGCGCAGCGCCCCGGAATGTTCCATCACCACCTATCAGCACCAGGCCTTCTATATTATGTTTCTTAAGCTGGTCGTAAGCTTTAGCAAGACCAGCATCGGTCATAAACTCTTTGCTACGAGCCGTTTTCAGGATGGTGCCGCCCCGTTGTATGATGTTCGAGACATCTGTGGTCTGCATCCTGAAAATATCACCCTCTATCATACCCTGGTAGCCGCGACGTATACCGAAAATCTCCAGGCCATGGTAAACGCCGGTGCGCACCACTGCCCTTATCGCAGCATTCATGCCGGGACTATCGCCGCCTGAAGTGAGTATGCCTATATTTTTTATTGTGCTCATAAGTTTGGTTATCTAAGTTACGGAAACAGCTCTAATGTTTTGTAGTTTTACCAACGCTTAGCGGAACAATAACCATGCCTCAACCGTTGAAAATACTGCTCATTTGCCTGCTACTACCATGCTACGTATCATACGCGCAAGGTGATTGGCCCTCGCCGGAAGTAGAGCAGATGTACCACCATGCACAACAGTACACTGCGTCAGGGAATTACAAAGATGCTATTATCACCTACCGCCAGGCAATGCTATTGGCGCCTAAAAAGGCGGAGCTTAAGCTGGGTCTCGGCGATGCACTCTATTTATCCCGCGATTTTGATAATGCGATAAAAACGCTCAGGCCACTCATAGACTCAAAGGATGCCAGTGAGCAGACATATGGATTGTTAGCAACATGCCAGGCCTCAACAAGAGACATGAAGGCTGCGCATGCTACGCTCAGAAAAGGGCTTGAAAAGTTTCCGGCTTCCGGCTTGTTGCACCACGAATCGGGCAGCCTCTATGCGACCGAACATGAAAATGAAACGGCCCTAAGCGAATGGCTTGCCGGCATTCAAAAAGACCCGGGCTACCCGCCAAACTATTACGATGCGGCACGGAGTTACCTTCGCTCCGATGATGTGATGTGGGGGCTGATTTATGCAGAGATATACCTGGATATGGCACAAGACACGTCCGGAGAACAAGAGCTAAAGAAAATGTTGTTCACAGGTTACAAAACTATGTTTGATCATATTGCCACAAACGACCGGGCAAGCAGCAGAAAGACCAAGAGACCAGCCCGTTCGAACCGATACCTTAGCAATACAGCACAGGACATTCATTTACACGACACCTATTATATTGGCCCTTTTATAGACGCAGTGAAGGAAACATTTCTCTCGCTCACCCCGGTAGTCAGTAATGGCATCACTACTGAGAACCTTACAATGGTGCGCACACGTTTTCTTCTTTCATGGCTTCCCAGGTACGGGAAGTTCTACCCCTTTTTGTTGTTCACCTACCAGGACTACCTTATAAGGAACGGGCTTTTTGACATATATAACGAATGGCTCTTTGGAAAAGCGGAAAGCATAACAGAATACAAAGCATGGAACGAGTTCCACCCCGTAGAAATGAATCTCTTTCTTGATAAGAGAAAAGAACTTCCCTTCCGCCCGGCGGCTACGGACTTTTACAATGAGGGCACCAAACAGTAGTTTTTACCCTGGTGGGCGCCTATAAAAAAATAAACGTTAAAATGTAGCAGCCATTCGTATTAAGGCGGCAAATAAACTATTTTTGTCACTTCACATTTTTATATTTTTCTATATCTCATGGGTTTGGGCAGTATCAGTATCGCGTCTCGTTGGGCAAAAGCCAGCCTTTTAATAGCATTCCTTTGCGTTGGGTTCTCCGTATGTGCACAGGAAAGCGCAGACAAGATCATAGGAATAGTAGGCCGCAACCGCATCATCCTGCAGTCTGATCTTGAGGTGCAGGTAGCACAGGCCAAGCAGCAGGACCCTAAGTTCAACGACTCTACAAAATGCGTTATCCTGCAGCAGATGATCATCCAGAAGATACTGATGGAGCAGTCTGAGCGGGACAGTGTACGTATAACAGACGAAGACGTAGAAGGCCAGCTGGATAACCGCCTGCGTTACTTTACGCAGCTATATGGCTCAAAAGAGAAGCTGGAAGAGGTTTCCGGCAAAACGATCTACCAACTGAAAGAAGAATACCGTGATGTGATCCGCGAGCAGATGCTGGCAGAAAAAGTACAGGGCACGATACTGGAGAACGTTAAGATAACCCCTGCCGAAGTAGAGACTTTCTTTAAAAAGATACCCGTGGATAGTCTGCCGTTCTTCCCTGCAACCGTGGAAGTGGGCCAGATAGTTATTGACCCACCGGTGAGCCCGGAAATGAACGACTATGCCCGCCAGAAACTGGAAGGCATACGCCAGGAGATCGTAGATGGTAAAAAGACCTTCGAGATGGCGGCAGGTTTTTACAGCGAGGACCCCGGAAGCCGCGACAATGGCGGCAGGTATGACGGTGTTACGCGTACCGGCCCATGGGCTGCTGAGTTTGTAGCCGCCGCATTCAGGCTGCAGAACGGTGAGATATCCCCCATCGTAAAAACCAAATTCGGCTACCACATCATCCAGATGATCAACCGTAAGGGCGACGAAGCCGACATCAGGCACATACTTATCAAGCCGGAGATACTATCCGGTGATTTTAAGAAAGCGCTGGAAAAGCTGGACAGTATACATACCATCCTGGTGTCGGGCAAAATGCCCTTCCCTGAAGCGGTAGGTAAGTTCTCTACCGATGAGGCTGCAAAGCGCACCGGCGGTATGATCGCCGACCCCAATACCGGCAATACCGAACTGGACATGACCAAGCTGGATCCCGGAATGGTGCTGATGCTGGACAGCATGAAGCAAGGCCAGTACTCTGCGCCTCATGTGTTCCTCACCGACCAACGCGAACGCTCCTGCCGCATTGTCTATCTGAAAACACGCACATCTCCGCACAAGGCCAACCTGAGAGATGACTATGGCAAGATACAGGAGGTAGCACTGGCGCAGAAGAAGGCCCAGAAAATGCAAAACTGGGTGACGTCTAAATTACCTACGTTCTACCTGAAAATAGCACCTGAATACCAGACCTGCCCTACGCTGAAAATGTGGGTAGATAAGATAGAGGCTGCGAATAAATAGCTCCTTACCGTCCCTGACCCGGTTTTGATACTGAACATTCGATACCTTCGGCATCGCGCTTTCGTAGTGTTTTTTTACTATAGACATTTGATCCTTTCGGGATCAAATCCGGTCGGAAAAACAAAATGAATTTTCCAGGAATGCTACCGCACGGTAAGTGTAAGGAACGCCTTACCAAGGCATTCAATAATATCACCAGCGACTAATGATTCCTGCGAGCGGTCTTTTGCCGCGAGATCTCCGGCGAGTCCATGCAGATACACGCCCATCATTGCTGCAGTGTGCGGTT
Source organism: uncultured Bacteroidota bacterium (assembly GCA_903851455.1). GTDB lineage: Bacteria > Bacteroidota > Bacteroidia > Chitinophagales > Chitinophagaceae > Nemorincola. The sequence continues at coordinate 5,874 of CAINOM010000516.1, forward strand.
CATAACCCTGTGCAAGCAGGCCGGTAATAATACCGGTAAGCACATCGCCGGTGCCGCCTGTGGCCATTCCCGCATTACCGGTCATGTTGTACCAGCAATCCCCTTCTGTAGTAATTACTGCGGTATGGTGGCCCTTCAGTACAATATTGATATTGTAGCGCATGGCCTGAATACGGGCATGGTCTACCTGAATCATACTATTGGTATTCTCACCAAAAAGGCGGGCAAACTCCTTCGGGTGTGGCGTGAGTACGGAGCCTTTGGGTAATTTACCGAGTAGCTCCTGCTGGGTTGCGATGATGTTCAGGGCATCAGCATCAACAATAATGGGCTTCTTGCAGCTATCGATAAAAGCCGCCAGGGCATGTGCGGTTTTAACATCGGTACCCATCCCGGGGCCTATGCCGATGGCATTCTTATTTTCCCAGCCATCTATCTTCTCCAGGGCGCGCTCGCCGCTTGTCATGCACATGGCTTCGGGTACGGCTGTTTGCAGTACCTCGTAGCCACAAGCGGGTACCAATGCTGTGACCAGCCCAGCGCCCGCCCTAAGCGCTGCTTTTGAGCTCAATGTTATAGCTCCCATCTTGCCGTAACTGCCGCCCACAAGCAATGCGCTGCCATAAGTTCCTTTGTGTGCGAACGGTGATCGAGGCCTGTATATCGCCGCCACATCTTCCGGGTCTATTGTTTTGAACTGTGTAGGTGTGGCACTGATAAACGTTTTGTCAAGACCAATGTCCAGTATATGGATATCGCCGGCAAACGAGCCAGACTCAGCATGCAGAAAGGTGCGCTTGTAAAACTGGAAGCTGAGCGTATGCTGTGCCCTGAGCACTACCGCTTCTTTATCCGGAATGATATCAGCGGGCAATCCGCTGGGAATATCAATGGCTATCTTCTTATTGGGCAGCAGGTTTACCTGGTTGATGAAGGCTGCTACCCACCCCTGCACCGGCCGGCTGAGACCAGTACCCAATATGGCATCGATGATAACAATGTGCGCCGGTATATCGGTAATAAATGTGTCGGGCTCCACAATGCCAGCAAGGTCTTTATCTATCGCCTGCAGCCGCTGAAGATTGGCATTGCAATCGGGCGAGAGGTCTTTGTTGATACGCAGCAGGAAAGCCTTGACGCCAAAGCCACGCTGGTGCAGCAACCGCGCGATAGCCAGTCCGTCGCCACCATTGTTGCCGGTGCCGCAAAGCACTACAAATAAGGTGTCTTTGGGGCAGTTATCTTTTATCCAGGTCACGCACTTTACCGCAGCCCGCTCCATAAGCTCTGATGAGCGGATGGCAGAAGCCTGTATGGTATAGGCATCACAAGCCCGGATCTGTGCTGCGGTAAATATTTTCATGCCTGCGCATAGTTTATGCTTTAAAAGTACAGAAAATGGATCATGATTTTCAGGATTTGAGAATTAGCGGGGTGTTCGTGCTATTTTCAGTTGTCCTATTTTTTCGGACAGTTCCGTTCTTTCCTTGTTTTAGTTTGGCTTTCAGATCGCTCAAATACTTTCTCGGGCGACTTCTGGGACACGGTATAATCGGGAATGAGAAATATCTAATATTTTATTAAGCTCAAGCTAATAGAGGCTATATTATGGGATTATAATTGATGATTAATTTTGCCTATCCAGGTAATACCCGGATCCTCACGTTTTGCACCTTTTTATCGTCTATTATGTGCAGGCTATTTTTAAAGCGGTAC
>CAINOM010000517.1 GCA_903851455.1 uncultured Bacteroidota bacterium
AAAATCACCGGCTGAGGAATGGTATTTAATTTGCACATCAGCGCGCAAGCTGATAACGATACCATAAATGCGGTTGATTATTACGATAAAATCAATCCGGCCCCGGTAGCCGATTTTTAACTGAATTGCAAGCCGTATACGATTAAATAAAGGCCAACCCTGAGCACTATAGCTATGTCTCCGTCAATCCCAACGATAAATTCAGGGATATTAAACTAAATATTTTCCCCTACGTTGTGATCTATGAAATTTATGACACAAACATCTATGTGTCCGCAGTAATGCATACACGCAGAAAGCCGTTTATAACCTGAAATCCATTCAAAAATTCTAACTTGCATATCCTTTCCCGGTGGGGAAGGATCAATTACCAGGCTTAATACTTTCAATTTTAGACTCAGGACTTTTATATGTTGACTCAATTAAAGAATTACGCAGAAGGCAAGTGGGTTGCCGGAACCAAAACAGGTGAAACACTTCATAATGCAATAACCGGCGCTGCCATCTATACTGCCAGCAGCGATGGCCTCGACTTTGGCGCTATGATGCAATACGCCCGCAAGGTGGGCGGACCTGCATTGCGCAAGCTCACCTTTCAGCAGCGCGGGCGTATGCTCAAGGCGCTGGCTATGTACCTTATGGAGCGCAAGGAATATTTCTACACTATCAGTGCCTATACCGGCGCCACCCGTGTAGATTCGTGGGTGGATATCGAGGGTGGTATCGGTAATCTTTTTGCCAATGCCAGCCTGCGCCGCCAGTTTCCGGATGAGCGTTTTTACGTGGATGGTGGTACCGCCAAGTTATCTAAGAACAATACATTTATAGGACAGCACATCATGGTGCCACGTGAAGGTGTCGCGATACACATCAATGCATTCAATTTCCCGGTATGGGGCATGCTGGAGAAGATAGCGGTGAACCTGCTGGCGGGTGTACCCGCCATTGTAAAGCCGGCTACGCTGACCTCTTATCTTACCGAGGCGGTTTTTGAGGAGATCATTAAGTCGGAGATATTCCCGGCGGGTTCGCTACAGCTTATATGCGGCTCTGCACGGGGTATACTGGACCATATCGAAACGCAGGATGTGGTGACATTTACCGGTTCTGCCACTACGGGGCGGATGCTTAAATCGCATCCACGTATTTTATCCGAGGCTGTGCCATTCAACATGGAAGCAGATTCGCTGAACTGCAGTATCCTTGGCCCGGATGTACACCCCGGCATGCCGGAGTTTGATATTTTTATTAAAGAAGTAGTGCGCGAAGTGACGACCAAGGCGGGACAGAAATGTACGGCTATCCGCCGCATAATAGTGCCGGCAGACAGGGTTGAGGATGTACAGATAGCGCTGGGCAAGCGCCTGCAAACGACCACCATAGGTGATCCATCGATAAAGGAAGTGCGCATGGGGCCACTGGCGGGCATTACTCAGCGCACGGAGGTGCGGGAGAAGGTGCAGCAACTTGCCAAGTCGCAAAAGATCGTAATAGGCGACCTGGACAAATTTGAAGTGATGGGCGCCGATAAAGAAAAGGGGGCGTTTATGTCTCCTCTGATCTTCCTGAATACAGAGCCATTTAAAAATACTGATTGTCACAACATAGAAGCGTTCGGCCCGGTGTCTACCATTATACCTTACAACGGCATAGATGAAGCAATAGAGCTGGCGCGCATGGGTATGGGCTCACTGGTTGCGTCGGTGATCACGGCTGATGACGACATTGCAAAAGAAATAGTACTGGGCACTGCAAGTATGCACGGGCGTATACTGGTGCTCAATGCTGATTGTGCCAAGGAAAGCACAGGCCATGGATCGCCAATGCCGTTACTGGTACACGGCGGCCCAGGCAGGGCCGGCGGCGGTGAAGAGATGGGTGGCAAACGCGGCGTGCTGCACTACCTGCAGCGCACGGCGATACAAGGCTCGCCCACCACGCTCACACGCATCACCAATGTATATCAGCAGCATGGCAAGCAGCATGAAACTGATGTTCATCCGTTCAAGAAATATTTTGAAGAACTGGAGATAGGCGAGACCCTCGTTACTGCGAAACACACAGTTACCGAGGCCGATATCA
>CAINOM010000518.1 GCA_903851455.1 uncultured Bacteroidota bacterium
TCCCCCTCTTCCGTCCCGTCTTCAAAGGGCGGCGGGGATTGGCGCCGACCGCGCATCTTCTTTATGCAAACCACGACGGAGCCGCCCCGCTCTGGCTCTAGCCTTGGGCAAGACCAGTACGTGTCCAATGCGGACGTGGAGCTGTACATGTCAAAGAAGAGGATCCGGGCCAAGGAACTTTTTTTCCGGGGCATCGGCATGCTTCGGGCCCAGCCTGCTGAACCAACTTGCAATACCCACACCGGTATCGGGATGCACGCGGCGGTACATCCATTGCAACACCGAGCTGCTCAGTACTTTTTTCAGAAATTTGTAGCCGTGGTCGCCGGGCCCAAGGCCATCGCCATGACCTATGAACAGCTTCTTACCATTGAACTCCCTTGTTATAGGCTCATAGTGTACCGGTATGTTCAGCTCCTCCTTAAAGTAGCCCATCATCCAGATATCGTGGTTGCCGGTGAAGGCTTCTATCTGCAGGCCTTCGTCACTAAGTTCGGCCAGCTTGCCCATGAAGCGATTGTGCCCCTTGGGTATCACATTCTTATACTCGAACCAGGTATCAAACAAGTCGCCTACCAGGTATAGGATCGCCGCATCCGCCTTTATCTCGTCCAGCCACTGGCATATGCGTCGCTCGCGCGCTATGCTGGTAGCGCGGTCGGGGATACCCAAATGAAAATCGGAAGCGAAATAAATTTTTTTACCTTTTGGTAATTCCATGCGGTGCGAAACAGATGGGTAAAGTTAACCTAAATAAAATAATATGGCCGGCGGCTTAGTCCTCAATGTATGGACTTCTGTGAAACGGCTTTTTTACAGGTTCCTGAGGTGTTTTCGTCTTCGCTTGTTTTTTGTGCGCCTTTCCGTATTTATGAGATAGCATGACGCCAAAGGAAAAATAGCTTGTCCTGATATAAAAATTGTTGTTGTCCGGAACCCTGGCCTGGGCCTGGTTAGTACTCAGATAAGACGGAACTATGCAAAACTCCTGGAAAAGGCTGATCGCGAAATTTTTATCCTCAAAAACGTATTCTGAAAGTTCGATTTTCACGGTAAAGATGAACCTGGAGATATTGTCTCTTGTATCTTGTACAATGTGAGACCTGGTGTAAAGACTGTTATTAAAATCGGTGATCTGATCTCCGCCCACCAAGACTCCCACGCCCGAGGATAAGCCCAGGTGGATATCCGGGTCTGTTGAAAGGCAAATATCTGCCTTGGGCGCAATGGCCAGGTAACCGGAGCTCTGAGAAATACTGAGTATATCTGAAGAGTGCTGGACGGTAAGATCAGAGAATTGGGGGTTGAACGAATATCGCTGATAGCTCAATGCCACGCCCATATTAAAACCACGGGATGCTTTTTGCGAAAAAACAAATGCAAACGAGGGTGTGGGTATTAATGTTTTTGACTTGATGGTCGCAATTCCGATGCCAGCCTGCAGGCCAAACATGTTTTGGGCAAAAGAATGAAGACAGAAAAACGAAAGTACTGCTACAAGAATAAAGCGCATCATGTTCTGTAAAATACAAAATCCCATATCTAATTGTCAAATTTTTGATGACAAATGTTTTTGGTATGTTATTTGCTTAATTTTAGTTATCGATTTCAAATTTTATTCTTTTCAAATGCAGCATAAAATGGTTTGTGCCGTAAGGAGTGGGGGTGTGTATGCTATTTTTCTTGGTTTTTTTATTTGTGCGCAAAGCAGTGTCGCGTCCGGTAAGGGCGGCAAAGAAGGTGGGGGCGTAAAGGCCGATGCACCTGCAGCGGTGAGCAGTGCTCCTGCCGAATTTCAATGGAACGAGCATAACAAGTTATCCTGGGAGGATTTCAGGGGAGATGTTCGGCCTGAAACCGAAAGGAGCGCGGCAGCTACCCACTGTGGTATCGGCTTTAAAACCAAAAACGGCCCCGGCAATAAGCCGCAGGTGGTCGTTTATAACACATTCTACACCGGCAAATCATGGGTACGCCCCGATGCCAGGATGCCTGAGATACTGAACCATGAGCAAGGCCATTTTGACCTGTGCGAGATATACACCCGCAGGCTCAGGGCACGCATGGAGCAGTTCGACTTTAGCGTTGCCGATGTACGGACAGCACTGATGAACATATACGACGAAGTGAGCCGGGAATACGAAAGCAGGCAGCGAGCCTACGAAGCGGAAACGGTTCACGGCACAAACTTCACCCAGCAAAAACGCTGGCACGAAATGATGTTGGCCGAACTCTAGATCATTCTAAGACTTCTTCCGGGGCAGGAAACGGCACGAAAAACCAAAGCTGAATATGGTGTGGTTGTCATAGCCCGCATCGCCATAAAGGCTGAATTTACGCGAGATAAAGTAGCGTGCGCCCACTTTTACATACAGGTCGGTGGTATGATCTGTCCTGATAGCAAGGCTGTCTCCCTGCGGATAAGCATTATACCGGAGATTGTTGATCGACAGTCCGATGCCGGCGAAAGGATCCAAACGTTTTACTCTTATTACGTTGCCAAGATGGTAAAAAGCGGCCAATCCGCTGCTGAAACCCCGGAAAGCATCGGTTCTGTAGCGCAGGAAAGGACCATTACTACCCACATATTGCTGGCTGAAATTGTAATTGAAGGCATCGTAGCATAGTGTTGCGGCGAGGCCAATGTTAGCAGTCAGGCCATACTCCAGCTTAATGTATACCGGCACGAAACCTGAAGTGTTGTTTTTCGCAAACCCGGATGGCAGCGAGTAGTTGTTGCGATATGCATCGATAAAACCAAAGGCTACAGACGGTATTACCGAACCGCGCACATAGTATGCCTGGGTGCCTTTTTTTGAGGCTGAGTCCTGTTGTGCCCAGCCGGTGATGGCACACAACGAAAGTAAAAGAGTAAGGCAGGTCTTCATAAAGGGGCAAACTAACAAAATAAACGGTAAAATCAGCGGAAAATTACATTCGGGTAAATAAAAAGCGCGCAACAAGTTTTTTTAGCGCAACTATAAATACGTTGGCATCGGCTAAAAAAAGTTCCTTTTACAGCGGAGACACACAATAAGCACAGGCGATGCATGGCCGCCACGAAACGCTCCCGCAATCCTTCTAAAAACAAACATCCCCCGGATCGCCGGGGGATGCTTAATATTTATCAGAAAAGGATGTTATCACTCATCTTCATCCCTGTTCCTTTGTTTTTTCTTTGGCTTTGGAGCAGCATCATCTTCGTCTTCCATGCGATCTGCTTTCCTGCGGTGAACTTCATCACCTGGCTCGTGGTGGCTATGCATTTTGTGTCCGCAATTGAAGTTCTTGCTGATACCTGCGTTAACCATGTGACCGAAAGTAATGTTGAATGTGTTTGTGCTGTAAGTAGCGTCCTGGATCTTGTCAGTTCCGTAGTTGATACCACCGATAGAGAAGTTCATGCAAACGCCGCGACCGAAGTTAACACCCAGTGCAGGGTAGAAACCTACGTAAACGCCATTGTGTTTGTCAGTTGCCGGATTGCCTTCGTTAGTGTGGTAACCGCCTGCGTAATCGAAATCGAACTGGCCATACCAGAAGAAAGTTTCGCTCTTGCGGATATAATGAGAGTAGCGTGCAAATGGACCTACCCTGTACAAGTTATCAGTATTTTTTACACCAGCGCTGTCCTTAGTAGCGTTCTGACCCCACATGATAGAAAGACCTAAAGTCCAGTTGTGGTTGAATTGGTAACCAATTCCCGGAGAGGCATCCCACATTGTTGTTTTCATCAACGAGGCATCCCGTACTGTAGACAGGCTTACATCGCCATACAATAAGATACTTTTAGGTTCCTGAGCGTTAGCTGTTGCGAAAGTTCCCGCAGCTACTAATAAAGCGAGGATCAGTTTTTTCATACAGAGTGTGTTTTATTTAGACATGCAAATATAATCGTGATTTTCAAAAAACCATAACTTTTCAGAATAATTTTAATGTATATATAAGCCCGCACTACATTGGTGAGGCGCTTTATTTCTTCCTGTAGGTGTACGTACCATAGATCATAGGGCAAAATGCGGGGTTCAGGCCGTATTCTATGTTGCTCTGCCATTCGTTATGAAAGGAGCTCCTGTGACACATGTAGGGCACACCATAATTGCGCGCCAGGCCCAGTACTTGCCCGTTGTGGTCTTTAACATCGGAATGCTTCCTTGACGTCAGTGCCTGCTCATTATTACCGTGACCGGCAATCCACTCTACGGATAAGAAAACTCCACCTGAAACCGGTATTCGTTTGCTGCTCATATCCACCTTTACCCACTCATTGCCGCTATTGGCGTGTACGATCAGGTTGCTGTCTGTAAGTTCTTTGGCAGGCAGGTGCGTGGCTGGGTCCTGCTCATAAACGTGTATCCTGAATTTGGTATCCGGAACGCCTTCGTTGGTGATGTAAACGAATATCTCTTTCAGTATGTTCTTATTGATCCGGTCCGCATGCAGGAATACGGCATCTTCCTCTCCATATTTCTGGTAGCAGTCGGATATGTGCCGTAGCTTTTTCTTGCCCAGGTATTTCTTCTTCAATTTGCCGGTTTCAGCAGAAACCA
>CAINOM010000519.1 GCA_903851455.1 uncultured Bacteroidota bacterium
ACAAGCCTTTGCGGAATGAAAATGGTGAGATCACCAGTGTGCTGGCCATGGTGGTAGACGTAACAGAGAATGTAGTGGCGCAGCAACGGCTGATGCAGAGCGAAGCGCGCTACCGCACACTGATAGAGGAGGGCACTGTGGCAACTGCACTGTTTACCGGCCCGGAGATGCGGATACAATATGTGAATGAGACGATGCTCAAATACTGGGGCAAGGATGAATCGGTGATCGGAAAGACATTCAGGGAGGCGCTGCCGGAGCTGGGCAACCAGCCATTCCCCGCATTATTGGAGGATGTTTATGCTACGGGGGAATCCTATGTGGGCACGGAAGAAAAAGCCTTCCTGGAGGTAAATGGTAAACTGCAGCCCGGGTATTACAATTTCACTTACAAAGCGCTGCGCCGCGATGACGGAACCGTATACGGCGTCCGCCACTTTGCGATAGATGTTACAGAGCAGGTAATTGCCCGTAAACAAGTAGAGGAAGGCGAGCAGAAAGTGCGGGCGATCGTGGAGAGCGCACCATTCCCTATTGCTGTATATACGGGCCGGGAAATGCGCGTGGAACTGGCCAACCAGGCGATAATGGATATATGGGGTAAGGGCAATGAGGTTATCGGAAAATTATTTACGGAGGTATTGCCTGAACTGGGAAACCAGGATGTGTTTGAACAGATAGCAACCGTATTCAACTCGGGCAAATCGCTTCATAAAAGGGGACCGCGCCTGGACCTGGTAGTAGATGGCAAGTCAAGACCTTATTGGTTCAACTATAGTTTTACGCCGCTGTTTGATTCGGCAGGTGAGGTGTATGGTGTGATGAACACGGGTGTAGACAATACGGACCTGATGCTTGCCAAACTGAAAGTGGAAGAGAATGAAAAGAATATGCGCAACACGATACTCAAAGCACCGGTTGCGATGTGTATTTTCAGGGGACCGCAGCATGTAGTGGAGATAGCGAATGAGCGGATGATAGAGCTGTGGGGAAAGACAGCCGACGATGTAATGAATAAGCCCATTTTTGCAGGAGTTCCGGAAGTAAAGAACCAGGGATTTGAGCAACTGCTGGACGGTGTATTTACCACCGGTGAAACGTTTGCCGCCGAAGGCGTGCCTGTGACCCTGCCGCGTAACGGGAAAATTGAACAGGCCTATGTGAATTTTGTTTACGCTGCATTTTATGAGGCAGACGGGCAGATCTCCGGTGTGATAGCGGTAGCTACGGATGTAACCTCGCAGGTAATAGCGCGGCAAAAAATAGAGGAAGTAGTGAGTGAGCGTACAAAAGAGCTCGCGGAAGCTAACAGCAATCTGCAAAGGTCGAATGCGGAGCTGGCGCAGTTTGCGTACATAGCTTCGCATGACCTGCAGGAGCCGGTGAGAAAGGTAAGCACGTTTGCACAAATGCTGGAGCAAAGCCTGGGCAATGGTGTTGATGAGCGGGCCACAAGATACCTGTCAAAAATAAACACAGCCTCGTCGCGCATGACGACGCTGATCAGGGATGTTTTATCGTATTCGCAGCTATCGAGAGAGAAAGAGGTATTTGAGGCTGTGGACCTGCGGGATATCGTGCAAAATATAGAGAGTGATTTTGAGTTGCTGATAGAACAGAAGCAGGCAAAAATTGATTACGGTGACCTGCCGGTTGTTGAAGCGATCCCGTTGCAGATGTCGCAACTGTTCGGGAACCTTATTTCGAATTCGCTGAAATTCAGCCGGCCGGGTGTTCCACCACATTTGAGGATAAGCACGGCAATCGTGACGAAAGAAGATGCCGGCGGAAACTCCGTGAGCAACGGCGCCACCAGGTATTACAAGATCACACTGCGCGACAATGGTATAGGTTTTGACCAGGAGCACGCGGCACAGATCTTCAATATCTTTCAACGTCTGCATGGCAAGTCGGAATATGCCGGCACAGGTATAGGGCTGGCTATGTGCAAAAAAATAGTTCAGAATCACAAGGGCGATATTTATGCCGAAGGAAGCGTAAATGATGGGGCTGTTTTTAACGTCATCCTGCCGGTATCTGCCGGTTCTTGAGTATAAGCTAAGATGTGTGGCATCCTTATGCCTTGTGCATTGACATTTTGGCTGGAATAAGTAAGTATATTTGCAACAAGAGATCATACTTATGGAACTTGTGATAAAGGACATAAAGTCGCGGGGGGATATTAAGTTATTTACCGAGCTCGCAAAAAGACCAGGGTTAAAGACCGCTAAACTTTCTTTAGAAGAAAAGGAAGATATAGGCCTTGGAAAAGCGATTGAAAAGTCAAGAAAGGGAGGGTATGCACCTGAAGAGGCAGTATTTGCAACCCTTCGAAAGATTCAAGGTAAAAAATAATGGAAGTTCTTTACACCAATCCGTTTTTAAGGGATCTTCAAAAGGTGAAGGACAGAGGCATTGCGGCAAATATTGAACAAGTGATCTTATCTGTAAAGAGCGCATC
>CAINOM010000520.1 GCA_903851455.1 uncultured Bacteroidota bacterium
TAAAGCTCCTGAAGTATCGCCTGCCTGCGCGAATAATCCAGGTACATACGCTCCACGGTAGGCACTTCCTTGATCTTACCCCGAAGGTCCAGCTGTTTTGCCCTGATCTTTTCGATCTTCAGCTTCAGCTCTTTTATCGAAGAATTAAGAGCGTCGATGATCTCCGCCTTAATATCGGTTTTTTGCTTTACCAGGTTGCGGGTAGTAGGGTTGCCTGCGGTATTGGTGATCAGGCTCGTTTGTATCAGCGTGGTCAGCCGGTTGTAATTTGCCATTAATTCGGCAAGGCCCGCATTAGTAAGCAATGATGCCGGCAGCGTCATTGCGTTGTCGCCGGCCGAGTCCAGGTAGTCACGTATCGACTCGGTTACTTCCAGTTCCAGGTCTATATTTGTCGATTTTTCCTCAAGAGTTGAACTGGCACTGATGAGCTCTGTAGACTGTGCTTTAAGGTCGGCAACACTATATTCCTGCTTGAATTTTTCAATTTTTGTTTCAAGGTTGTCCAGATCCTCGGTTAATTTTACTAACCGGTCGTCGATGAACTGGATGGTATTATCAGCGATCCGGTTCCTGTCGGCCACGTTTTTCGCTTTGTACACCTCCATCATGGTGTTGATCATGTCCATCGCCCGCTCCGGCAGATTATCAACACGGGTAAGGAACAGGCAGCTGGTAGCTTTATTCGCACCGGTAAAGTCGATCGTATTCAGATTGTTGATGGCAGCAGTAAGGAACGATGTGATATACACCGAGAACTGGGCTTTTACCGGGTCAAACTGGTCCGTTTTTTTAACCACGAATTTTCTCCCCCCCGCTGTGGTGATCGTATCATCATACTTGCCCGTAATTACTTTGGCCCCGGGCTCCATGAACTGGTAGGTGGTGTTACCGGCAATATTGATCTTACAACCAAAATCATCGTCAACACTATCCGCGATCACTAACTCGAACGGCCTGTTTTTGTAGATCTCCGTAGTCTTAAATCTGCCTTCTACCGAATAGTTAATATTCAGGTGAAGTTTTTTAGCAATAAGCACCATCGTAGACCGGCTCTTCAGGATCTCTATCTCGTTGTCTACGTTTATCTTGTTGGTGTTCAGCTTCAGCGCCTCAAGAACTTCGTCTCCCGAAGAAGTACCGCCCTTCTTGGAGTCATTGATCAGGAACTCTCCCTTCGAAAGATATCTCGGAACGGTGTAGCGCAGGTATAAGTTGGCGATGATGAGGGCAATGATAATACTGCCAAGAAGCCATGGCCAAATGGCCAGAACCGTGGTAACCAACCATTTTATATTGATATTACCACCGCCGCCGCCATCCATCTTGGGCTTGTTGTCACTGGCTGCTGCTGTTAATGGTGGTGTATTATCTGCCATTCAAAGGAATAATTTTATTATTTAATAACTCTAAAAGCGATCATCACAGATATCAATGAAAGGATATAGGTCAGGTAGCCCTGGTAACGTTGAAACGAACCATCGCTGTTCAGCACCTTATCCTTCCTTGGCTCCACGTAAATGATGTCGCGTTGCTTCAGGTAAAAATAGGGTGATTGGAAGATCTTAGACGACCGCATATCGAAGCGTACAAATCGCTTGTGCTCACCATCTGCGTCCGTTCTTATCAGCAGTATGTTATCACGCCTTGCGGTAATGGCGAGGTCACCGGCCAGCGCTATCGCATCTACAATACTTATTTTCTCACTCGCAGATGTTACCAGTCCTGTTCTGCCGATATCTCCCATCATGTAGACCCCGAAATTCGCAATTCTCACATTCACAACCGGCTCTTTCCAGAACTCCTTAGCGCGCTGCTTTATCAGTTCCCTCGCCTCGGTCGTTGTCAGGCCTTCTACTTTCACAAATCCGATAAGAGACAACTCTATGTAACCCTTCTTATCAACAAGGAAACCGTTCAGTTCACTGAAGTTGCCCGAAGAGTTGGTCGTGATTGGCGTATTCGATTCGTTCTGGCCTATCGTCTGTATCGTTACCGCAAGCACATCGTTCTTCTCAATTTTCGGATCTACAAACGGCGTCACCGAGTCCATTACAATGGGACCGGGACCAGGATATAACGAATCCTTTTTCAGATCATTAAAATATATTGATTTTTTTGACGTAATGCACGAAGTGGTACACATACAGGCAATAAAAAGCAATAAAAGGACAAAGCTGAAACAGCCTTGCCAAATCAATTTCGGCATTTCGAAAAATTTCACCAAAAATAGTCTAAAATAAGGAACGTTGGCAAAATAAAGCCAGTCAGGCTGGATAATTATTTTTCTTTTATGCAATGCGAAAAATCTGCCAATAGTGAGCTATTTAACGACATTTTCAACTCAGCAGAAATGGAAAAAAGCGCTCAGATTGGCAGTTTTTTTGCCATTCTTCCGAGCGAAAAAAATGAAAAATAAGAGGGGCAGGTCGGCAGTTAAATAACGATATTTTAGTTATGTCATATCATTTACAGGCGTGCATCAACGATGTTCTTGTCCAGGCATCCCTTTACGTCGTAGATAATGCCGTTAGACTTCACTTTTTTCCGCCAGTCTATATCCAGAAAGTCTTTATGTGCAACCGCCAATACCAGGGAATCATATACTTTATCTTGTGGCAATGCATTGATCACGTTAATACCATATTCGTGTGCCACATCGGCCTGGTTAGCCCATGGGTCATATATGGTTAGTTTTACTCCGTATGAAACCAGTTCGTTCACAATATCCACTACTCTCGTATTTCTTACGTCCGGGCAGTTTTCCTTAAAAGTAATACCAAGCAAAAGCACATCGGCCCCTTTTATGGTGATGTCGTTCTTGATCATCAGCTTCACGATCTCCCCGGCTATATAGATGCCCATTCCGTCATTCAGCCTGCGCCCTGCCAGTATGATCTCCGGGTGATAACCAGCTTGTTGTGCCTTCTGCGCCAGGTAGTAAGGGTCTACACCTATGCAGTGTCCGCCCACCAGCCCGGGTTTGAAAGGCAGGAAATTCCACTTGGTTGCCGATGCCTCCAGTACCTGGTGCGTATCTATACCCA
>CAINOM010000521.1 GCA_903851455.1 uncultured Bacteroidota bacterium
CATTGCAGTAGAAAATTTCAACAAAATGATATTGATAATCAATGAGTTAAGTTAATAATGGGCGTTTAATTGCAAAATCTGGGATAAATATCCTATCACCACAATCTTTCCTCAACACCAGATTACTGAAATAAACCGCCGGTTCCCTAAATACGAGATTGCTCCATAGGAAAGCCCCTTCAGGGGTTTGGGGTTTTTAAATCATATACACAACCAGACCATCCCTGAGCTTTGGCTCGAACCAGGTACTCTTGGGAGGCATTACGTTGCCGCTGTCTGCGATGTCAAATAGTTGCTTTATGGTTACCGGGTATAGGGAGAATGCAACAGCTGCGTCCTTGCTGTCTACTCTTTTCTGGAGCTCTTCCATGCCGCGTATGCCGCCCACGAAATCGATGCGTTTGTCGGTACGGGGATCTATGATGCCGAGTAATTTGTCGAGTACGTTCTGCTGCAGTATGGTCACGTCCAGTACACCGATAGGATCTTCAGAAAAAGTGCCGGGCTTTGCGATCAGTTCATACCACCGGCCATCGAGATACATCCCGAAGTCATGCGCATGATATGGTTTGTAAGCTTCGTCGCTTGGCAGTGAAATAATAAAATCATCTTCCAGCTTTTGCAGAAAATCATTGGGCGTCATACCGTTGAGATCCTTAGCCAACCGGTTGTAATCCATTATCTGCAGTTGCGATGCGGGGAATATGCAGGTAACAAAGTAGTTGAACGACTCATCCCCATCTACCGAATATCCGTTGTCGCGGCGCTCCTGGCAAACCTTTGCAGCTGAGGCCGCGCGGTGGTGGCCGTCTGCTATATAGGTACACGGTACATCCTGTGCAAAATGATGGGTAATTGAGGCCACTTTTGCATACTCATCGAGCACCCAGAATATATGACGCACACCATCAGACGCTGTGAAGTCGTATTCGGGCGCATGGTTTTTCTTCCACTCATCAATGGTGTTCTGCACACTGGGGCAATCATTGTAAGCCAGGAAAACGATACCGGTTTGCGCACCAGTAGCAGATATATGGTTTATGCGGTCCAGCTCTTTTTCCGGGCGCGTAAATTCATGTTTTTTTACGATGCCATTGTTATAATCATCTATCGAAGAGCCGCATACAAGTCCCGTCTGTGAGCGACCGTCCATGACCAGCTCATATATGTAGTAGCTGGGTTCGGTATCCTGCACCAGTATTTTCTGCTGCATCATGGCATCAAGGTTTTCCTTGGCCTTTTCATACACCAGCGCACTGTGCACATCTACATTGTCGGCCAGGTCTATCTCTGAGCGGGTGACGTGGTAAAAATTGTAGGGATCTTTTTTGAACGCGCGTGCCTCGGCCACACTTACTACATCATAGGGTAAATTGGCTACTTCGGCGGCCAGCTGTTTGGTAGGCCGGAGGCCTTTGAACGGAGTTATTTTTGCCATAAATATTTTCAGCTAACAGGTAGCCGGCTTTTGATTACTAAAACTTCGCTTTGACGCAAAATGGAATTGAATTCGCACACAAAGTACGCAAAGCTATGCGCAAAGAAAACGCAAAGGCATTTTTACAGCAATTTTTTTCAGGCTGGAACCGGTTAAGTGATCGATTTTATCAGGGTGACCAGTTGTTCTACCCACTCCGTAGAAATAGCATTGTAGAGTGATACCCTGAAACCACCGGCCAATCTGTGACCCTTGATGCCAGCTATATCGTGCTCCTCGCACAACGTCAATAGTCTCTTCTCCGCTTCCGGGGTCTTCGCGGTAAAGCAAACGTTCATCATACTGCGGTCCGCTTTCTCGGTCACATATGGCACAAACACTTTACTGCTGTCTATTGCATCATACACCAGCTTTGCCTTCAGCTTGTTTTCCTTTTCTATAGCGGGTATACCCCTGGCGTCTATCCACCGCAACATAAGCAGCGATACATAAATACCAAAAACGTTTGCCGTATTGAGATTGGACTCTTCTTTTACCTGGGCGGCATAACTGAGCATTGGCGGCATCTCGCGCACTATACGCTTCAACATGTCTTTCCGAACCACGGCAAGTGCCACACCAGCTATACCCAAGTTCTTTTGCGCCGCGGCATAAAACAAGGCATATTTTGAGTAGTCGTGCTGTCGGCTGAAGATGTCACTGCTCATATCTGCAATCAGTGGCGGCTTAACCTCAGGTATCTGCCCCAACTGCGTACCATAAATGGTATTATTAGTTGTGATGTGCACATAGGCCAGCTTAGCCGGTATCTTGGCCGGCCAATCGGGCAGGCGAGTGTAATTGCTTTTTTTGGATGAAGCCAGTGTCTGGGCATCTCCATAGAACGCAGCATATTGCCGGGCTTCCTCGGCCCAGTGCCCGCTTTCTATATATCCCGCCGCTCCTTCCTGCGGTAAGAAGTTCATAGGTACCATGAAGAACTGCTGTCTTCCGCCGCCATGCAGCCACAATACTTCGTAGCTGTCGTCCAGCTTGCACAGTTTCTTCACCAGGTGTTTACTTTCTTCAAGTATCTCCGCAAACTCCGGCCCACGATGTGATAATTCAAGTATCGAAAACCCCGTTTTCTTATACTTGTTAACTGCCTTTGCCGCCTCGTGCAGCACTTCCGGCGGCAAAGCAGCCGGGCCCGCGTTAAAGTTTATCTTTGCCTGCATATGTATCTTCTTCTGTTGTTGTTATCCCACCACTTACCGCAAACTTCATGGCCTCGCCTGCGGTCATTTCTTTTACCTGTCTAACGTTCTTTCCATCGGTCACGATCACCCAGCCTGATATGGCGTAAGCGTGTGGCATATATACCGCTACTTTGTTCTCCATGCCGAGATAGGTCATATCGCGCTGGGTCATAAACCCAATACGCCAAATTTCGGGGTTTACATTCACACACACCCATACAGGTTTGTTAAAGCGTTTTTTATCGCCCACAAAGGATTTGATCACATCGCGCACCGACGAAAAAATATACTTAATACCGGGAGTACGCTCCATGAGGTGTTCAAACGCCTCGAATAACCATTTACCTATAAAAAAACGCGTGCCAAGATAACCTACGCCGGTAACCAACACCACAATAAAGACGACACCGAACCCACGACCGCGAGGCACAAATGGCACCATATTGTCAATACTGTTGAACGCAGAATAGAGTATATATGCTGTAATAGCAATAGGGCTAAGTAACAATAATCCCTGCAGGAAAGACCGTAATAATATTGCAGCAAAACGGCGCATGGCCGCAAAGGTACGGAAACGACTGCAATCAACTTTTTACAAAAAACCGTGCCGCTGACCTTAATTAAAATAGAATTTGTAATTTATTGCCCTACATGGGTAAGCATTATATTTGCGTGGCCACACCCATGAAGAAACTGATCTCTTTTATCGCTTGCATTGTTATTTCGGCGGTTTTGCTGCAATACAGGGTTGCAAATTCAGACCTCACAACGGGCGCTCCACCTCTGAAAGTAACTATATGGGATGCGTTTGGGTATTATGTGTATCTGCCTTCGATCTGCATTTATCATGATTATAAAAAGCTGGACTGGCTGGCTGAAATTGACAAGAAATACAAAGTGACCGGCGGCGATGGCTACCAGGCGGAAAAACTGGATAATGGTAACTATACTTTTAAATACTTAGGTGGCGTCGCCATAATGGAGACTCCGTTTTTCCTTGTTGGCCACTTCATAGCAAAGCACAGCCATTACCCGCCAGACGGCTTCTCACCTCCCTACCAATACGCACTTGGTTTTGGGGTGATCTTCTACTGCATACTTGCGATATTTCTTCTGCGAAAAATTCTGCTGCTTTATTTCACCGATCTCACCACGGGCATTACTTTAATCATGGTATGCCTGGCCACCAACTTTGTTCAATATACTGCTGTAGACAACGGCCAAAGCCATGGATATATTTTCCCCCTTTACGTATTGGTCTTATACGCCACGGTAAGATGGCATGCCAGGCCTGCGGCAGGCTGGGCCTTACTTATTGGCTATCTTATAGGCCTCGGCATGATATGCCGTCCCACGGAGGCGATCATGCTCTTTATTCCGCTGTTGTGGAATACGCACAATAGAGAAGCCGCGAAACAAAAATGGGGGCTGGTAAAACAACACAAAAGCCAGCTGCTTTTTGTGGCGCTTGGCGGCATAGGGGGCATACTGCCGCAGCTCATCTACTGGAAGATAACAACCGGCTCTTTCATATTTGACGTGGGCAGCAAATGGGATTTTCTGAATCCCCATTTCCGCGTATTGTTCGGTTGGGAAAAAGGCTGGTTCATATACACCCCTGTTGCGCTGTTTTTTATTGCCGGTATGTTTTTCATGAAGCAACTGCCGTTCAAAAAGTCGGTGCTTTGGTTTTGTCTCCTGAACATCTATATCATCATTGCTTGGTCGGAATGGCGGTACGGGGGCAGCTATTCTACCCGGGCACTTGTGCAGAGCTATCCTTTGTTTGCATTGCCGATGGCGGCCATCACAGAGCGGATAAATCTAACCAGGTGGCGGTGGGCATTTTATGTTGTCTGTGGCTACCTGTTGTTTGTCAACCTGTTCCAGGTGAACCAGTATAACCGGACCATTTTGCACTACGATGATATGAACCGCAAATATTACGGACGTATTTACCTGAATGCTCACCCCACTCCGCTGGATATGAGCCTGCTGGACAACAACGAAATACTTAATGACGAATCGGAGTACCGGAGCAAGGTCATCCTGAGCTCAGATAGTGTGGTTCACATACACGTCGACGCAGGGGCACCGCTCGTACTTTTCCAGGGATTTTCGCTGGGAATGAGTGACGAAAAGAGATGGCTGAAGGTGGAGGCTAATATTAATAGCCCCAGCTTCTGGCAGAGCTATATTAATGTGGAACTTAAACTGGGCGACTCAGTAAAACACACCCGGGAGCGGCTCTTCAACGCGATCAGCCCGGACGGCAACACAAACGAGTATATCTTTTACATGAGCATACCCGCTGCTGTAAAATGTGACGACCTGAAATTGTATATCTCTGACCCATTCCCTTTTGATGGGGATATTCATAAAATTGCGGTCACCGAACTGGATAAATGACAACTCTGTTTAAGGTTTGCTACTTATATTTGCAGCTATTGTTATGCGCCATACACGCCACCTGCTTTTATTCTTAACTCTAAACCGGAACCCTGTCTTGCGGACGGCGATGTTGTTGTTTTTACCGCTCATAAGCTTTGCGCAGGACGTGACCCCATGGTCGGGATTTGGAATAGAGGTGAACCCGATGGTGGAGAAAGTATACAAGCATGAAGCAAAGTTTACCGTGCCGCTGCCCGCTCTCACTACGGGCGTGGATGTGAACCTGATGCTGCACACCTACGGAAAGATGGCGTGGGAGCAAAGACGGCGGTATCCTACGATTGGCCTGGGAATAACCTATATCAACTATGGCATTGATTCGATCTATGGCCGCTGCCTGGGCGTGTACCCGAATATAGAGCTGCCCCTTATCCGCGGAAAGAACCTGGAGTGGACCCTGCGACTTGGAGATGGTATCGGCTATGTGACAAGGCACTACAGCCGCACAGACCCGGTAGATACGCTGAATGTGGCCATAGGCAGCCATATCAACGACTTCTTTTCGTTCAACATGGACCTCCGTTATCACCTCAATAAGCACTGGGACATACAGCTTGGTGGCAACTTCAATCACATCTCTGACGCATCTTATCACAAGCCGAACCTTGGGGTTAATACCTATGGAGCACATATCGGCATCCGCTATTTCCCGGTAACATCAAGGCCGCCGCGCATAGAACGCAAACTGGAACCGCTGAAGAACAGGTGGCTGTTCCAGGCGCGCATGGGGCTCGCTTTTGTCTCCAGCGAGACGCCGGGCGGACCGCTATACCCTGTGTACCTGGCATCCGGCTATGTGAGCCGGCGGTGGCTGAGCAAGAACAAGGCTTTTATCGGCATGGATTATTCGTACCATACAGATATCTATGCCTTCCTGCGCAACAATGAAATATTTACCGGCAATGAAGCCAGCCATTCCTATAAGAGCGCAATATTCTTTGGCAACGAGTTTATGCTCGGCAGAGTGGGCGCCGTGCTGCAGGTAGGTGTATATACTCACCAGGCAGCGCTGAAGCAGGACCCTTACTATGAAAAGATAGGCGGCAATTATTACCTCATTCAGAAAGAACATGGCCCGCTCAAGGAACTCTTCCTTTCTGCATTTTTGCTGACCCACAAGATCGTGGCCGAGCTTGGTGAGATAGGCATTGGGGTGGGATTTTAGAACACTTCCATCGCTATTTCAGTATCTTATCATTGCACTGTACCCAAAGGATCTCCGTATCGTTCGCTTCTTTATGCTTGATGATGTATTTCAGACTGCCTGAGTCTTTAATGATACTGTCCCCCACATTGACCACGTCCCAAAGCTCAGGAAAAGCCGGCTGGTATTGCAGGCCGCCGCTCATAGCGAAGGTGCATGCGTTTTGAGCGCCGCGGGTGCTGTCGCGATATTTTGCTTCCAGCCGGTCATGCAGGGTCACGGGCCGGTCTACATGGTTAACTTTCTTTTCAAGCGCTCCGCACCTGTTCAGGCACGACGGTAAGAACAGCGCAGTGCACAATGCGATCAGAAGAATAACTATCCCGGTTTTCATATTGCTTCAATTATGATCGCTGTGCGGATCGCACAGCGTTACTTAATTCCATCTTGGCGCTACAAAGTAAAGCGCGGTATTGTCCGGATCCCTGAAATGCAGGTAATGGCCCGACTTCCCGTCTTCCTCTACAAAAGGCACTTCATTTGCATGCATGAGCGCCTTTACCACATGCATATCGTCTATCATAAAACCGATAGATACCGTGCCTGAAGTGTTTTCTGCTCCTTCTGCCGGGTGAATGCCGATGGTGATGCCCTTGCCATCTATCATGGCGTAGTGGTTATCCCAGCGCTGTTTCAGCTTGAGGCCTATCTGCTCATAGAACTTAATAGAAGCGTCCATGTCCTTTACCATGATGGTGACATTGGAACCGGTGATATGTGACATAAGGTGCGTTTTTGTAAAAATAGAAAAAATATCGTGGCCGAAGCAAGAGCTTCGACCACGGCGATACTATTTTTCCAAATACTCTTTCAGTGATGTTCCCAGGATATGCGTCCACCCTGCCACGAAATTTTCTTTTGCGAGATCTTTGTGTGGTATTACCGGGAAGGTTTCGGTACCGGTATGCGTTAGTTTCACGCGGGTGTTGTTGCCTTCTTCAAACAGTTCGAAGGTAACCTCTGACGACCCGGAATAGCCATCGTAGCGCCAGCTATAAGCCAGCAGCTTGCCCGGAATTACTTTGGTCGCTTTGCACAGGTGCAGAAATTCGCGGCCTTCTTTGCCACCTGTGAAGCTGAATTCAAAGCCGACTTCGGGCCTGAAAGCTGCCAGGTCAAAATACCACTCCGCCATTCTATCCCTGTTGCTGATGGCCTCCCATACAATGCCAATCGGCGCCTTGTATGTTCTTTCTATAACGATAGGGTCATTTTTCTTTGCCGCCGCATAACTGCCCACGTAGACTTGCAGTCTTTCCAAGTTTTGCTTTAGGCCCTCATCCGCCTTAAAGGTCTTCACCACCTGTTCAAACAGTTCATTCGATTCGAAAACCATATGCCAGTCGATCAGGGTACGCTCTCCCTGTGCAGTAAAAACGATCGTTGTTACATGCCGGGGCGCGGAAACATGGTCCAATACAAGTCGCTCATGTTTCACTACCTCTTTGTAAACGTTCACGTTCTTGTAGTCGGTCCCATCCGGGCCATGCATAACGAAGTCCCATTCGCCACCGGGCCTCACATCCATTTTGTGAATAGTGTTGGTGAAGCCATCAGGCCCCCACCAGTTCTTAATGTGCTCCGGAGTGGTAAACACTTCCCATACCAGTGCTACAGGCGCGTCGAAAAGCCTTGAGATGCGCAGCTCGCGGCCTGCGGTGTCATTTTTTGCTTCCATCTTTCTTTGATTTAGTGGTTTGAATTTGCTTTAAATAATCGCCCAGGCTATCCAGTTTTGCCTCCCAGAATTGCCGGTATGGCTCTATCCAGTCCGATACTTCACCAAGCGCTTTAAAGCTGGCCTCACAATACCTTTCCCTGCCCTGCTGCTTCACGATAATAAGGCCACATTCCGTGAGTATCTTGATGTGTTTTGAGATAGCAGGCCGGCTGATATCAAAATGCTCCGCCACACCATTTGGCGTAAGGCGCTCATGAGCGAGGAGGTTGATAATTGCCCTCCTGTTGGGGTCTGCTATGGCTTGAAATACGTCTCTTCTCATGTGCTGTTTTTACAACTGGCGTAACCAATCGGTTACAAATATATGTGAAACCATTCGGTTACGCAAATATTTTTAAAAATTGTTGGGTTGAAACAAGTTTTTACGGGGTAGAAAAATCATCATTTTCACATTAAACAGCTATTTATCCACAATTCGGATTTTCCGTTGTTTTTAGGCCTTTTTTAGCGTTTTTATACTTGTTTCAAAGGTATATTTTGGCTATCTTTGGGAGGTTAGAATGATCTATCAAATTAATAGAAATTCTTATTACATTTTTAACTAAGGCCGAAACAAGTGCTGCGCTCCAAACTAAAGAAATTAGCCGTTGGTGTGCTCGTCTTTTCCGCATGAAGCGGGGCGGTTTTTTGAAAATCTGACTTTATAAAAAATGGATACTGAAAACGTAGCGTTACCGATACCCGCAGATTATGGTGCGGATAGTATACAAGTATTAGAAGGCCTTGAAGCGGTGCGCAAACGCCCCGCAATGTACATCGGCGATATTGGCGTAAAGGGGCTGCACCACCTCGTATACGAAGTGGTGGATAACTCCATCGATGAGGCTCTTGCCGGTTATTGCAAGAACATCCTCGTCAACATTCACCCGGACAACTCAATAAGCGTGCAGGACGACGGCCGTGGTATACCTACGGGCATCAATGCAAAAGAAGGTCGCTCTGCCCTGGAAGTTGTAATGACCGTACTGCATGCCGGTGGTAAATTTGATAAAGACAGCTACAAAGTATCGGGCGGTCTGCATGGTGTGGGTGTGAGCTGCGTGAATGCACTGAGCTCGCATTTGCACGTGACGGTGAAGCGCGAAGGCAAAACCTTTGAGCAGGAATATGAAAAGGGCATACCTATGTACCCGGTACGGGAGACAGGCGTGGCCTCTGATCATACAGGTACGCTGGTACACTTTCAGCCAGATGGGACGATCTTTAAGGACCTTATCTACAACCGCGAGATACTTGCGGGCCGCCTGCGCGAACTGAGCTACCTGAACAAGGGCATCCGCATCATAATGACCGACCAGCGCGAAATGACCGAGGAAGGCCAGATGCCTACGGAGACTTATTACAGCGAAGGCGGTATAGTAGAGTTCGTGCAGATGCTGGACAATAAGGCCAAGCGTGAGCCATTGCTCTCGCAGCCGATATTTGTAGAAGCACACGACAAGGAAACAAATGTGGCTGTAGATGTGGCGTTGTCTTACAACAGTTCCTACAGCGAGAACATATTCTCTTACGTAAACAACATCAATACTATTGAAGGTGGTACACACGTAGCTGGCTTCCGCCGCGCTATTACGCGTGTGTTCAAATCATACGGAGATAAGAACAAACTGTTTGAACGCGCCAAGGTAGAGATCACCGGTGATGACTTCCGCGAGGGGCTCAGCGCCATTATCTCTGTGAAAGTGCCCGAACCACAGTTTGAAGGACAAACAAAAACCAAGCTCGGTAACAATGATGTAATGGGCGTGGTGGATGTATGTGTGAGCCGTGTACTGGATGCCTTCCTGGAAGAACACCCGAAGGATGCCAAGATGATCATCGACAAGGTGATACTGGCAGCACAGGCACGTGCAGCAGCCCGCAAAGCACGTGAAATGGTGCAGCGCAAGAGTGTGCTCACCGGTGGTGGCATGCCGGGCAAGCTGGCGGATTGCTCAGAGAGAGATCCTTTTAAATGCGAGCTATACCTTGTGGAAGGGGACTCGGCCGGTGGAACTGCAAAGCAGGGCCGCGACCGTAGCTACCAGGCCATATTGCCACTGAGAGGTAAAATACTGAACGTAGAAAAAGCGCAGGAGTACAAAATATACGAGAACGAGGAAATCAAGAACATGTTTACCGCCCTGGGCGTAAGCGTGGGCACTCCCGATGATCCGAAAGCGCTGAACCTTACCAAGCTGCGCTACCACAAGATCATCATCATGACGGATGCCGATGTGGACGGATCGCACATTGCAACGCTGATACTTACTTTCTTCTACCGCTACATGAAGGAGCTGGTGCTGCAGGGATATGTATACCTTGCACAGCCACCGCTGTACCTGGTGAAAAAAGGCAAGGAGCAAACTTACGCCTGGACAGAAGAAGACCGACTGGCTGCAGTAGCAAAGCTGGGTAACGGCAAAGAAGACTCTGTAAACATACAGCGCTACAAGGGTCTTGGAGAAATGAACGCCGAGCAGCTGTGGGATACAACCATGAACCCCGATACCCGTACACTAAAGAGTGTAACAATAGAAAGCGATACCTACGCAAATGAGATATTCTCGATGCTGATGGGAGATGAGGTGCCACCACGTCGCCAGTTCATTGAGAGCCATGCTAAGTACGCTAAGATAGATATTTAACTCCCCGGGATGATAAAGCACAAAGTAGAGACGCAAGATTTTGCGTCTCTACTTATTTTAGGGCGCCTCTTCATTATTAACCCCACTACGCCATACTTATTTCTTGTCCGGCGCAAATTCAAGCACTATGGAGTTCATGCAAAAGCGCTGATTAGTGGGTGGTGGGCCATCGTCGAATATATGACCAAGATGCGAGTCGCAGCGACCACAGAGCACCTCAGTGCGACGCATGCCATGAGAGGTATCGCCCTCGTACCGTACACTGCCAGGACCGAGGGCTTCGAAGAAGCTGGGCCAGCCGCAGCTGCTGGCAAACTTAGCATCCGACTTAAAGAGCGGATTGCCGCAAACTGCGCAGTAGTACATGCCCTTCGTGTCTGTTTTGTAGTATTTGCCGGAGAAGGCATATTCGGTACCCTTATTGCGGGCTACATTGTACACCTCGGGCGACAATATCTTCTTCCACTCGGCATCACTTACCTTTAAGTGTGTCGTATCAGTACGGGAGTAATATGGATTGTTTGGATGGTCGGACATGGCTTGTTTGTTTTGTGCGTTTATGCACTCCGTAAAAAACAGAATGCAGCAGATAGCTGAAATAATATTCAATTTACGCATTAGCATTGATATTGAAAAGTCAGACTAATGTACGAAATGCAGTGCAAAAAAGTTTTCTCACAAAGTGGCCCGGACGTAATGCACTCATTTGTTTTCAATTGCAAATGCATCAAATCTTGTTAACATTGACGACACCGACTAATTTTACAGCATGTCGCCAGCACAACTCACTATAAGAAGAGCAGACAGCACAGACGCAATGGAGCTTACCGAACTCAGCGTGACAACATTCCAGGACACCTTTGGCCCGCCCGTGAATGGCCAGGAGGACATGGATATGTATATCGCTGAAGCCATGAGCCTGGAACAATTGAGCAAAGAACTAAGCGATGCCGAAAACCTTTTCTTTCTCGCCCATGACAGTGATGTACTGGTCGGGTACGCAAAACTGCGCGCCACCAAAATACCGGCTGGCCTTGAAAGTACCCGCTCCATAGAATTAGAACGGCTTTATGTGCGACAGGCTTACCTGGATAAGAAAGTTGGAGCGGCGCTCATGAACTACTGCCTCTCCTATGCAACGGATGGTGACTATGAAGTGATGTGGCTGGGCGTGTGGGAACACAATCATCGGGCAATGAACTTTTACCGGAAATATGGATTTGAGGTTTTCGGCGACCATGCCTTTGTGCTGGGTAACGACCGGCAGCGAGACCTGCTGATGAAAAAGACGCTATAGTTGTTACTACCAATTAAGGCTGGAGCGGATGTCCTGCTTGCCCTCGTAATCAAGGGGCACTTTAATGAAGAGTCCGTGGCGACCGGCTTTAATGGTGCCTGCCAGCTTTATCTCTACTTCGCTGTTCATAAACAGTTGCCAGGTGTTTGGCAACACGTTTTTCATATCCACGTTCAGGATCACCGGCATTAAAAACGTGTCGAGGCGCGGTACTGCGCAGCTGCCGTTGACCTCCATTTTACCCAGGAGTTTACCGTTGATGAATACATCCACATCGGCGTCTTTTAATTTCATGC
>CAINOM010000522.1 GCA_903851455.1 uncultured Bacteroidota bacterium
CCCGGCGAGTTCTGGAGGCGCTGGCACACCTCATTGAGAAAGTGGTTCCTCGACTATATATACATACCTATGGGCGGCAAGGAGGTATCTCTTGCGAAGTACGTAGCACTCATCCTGTTCATCTTTAGTTTTAGCGGGCTATGGCATGGAGCCAACTATACGTTTATCTGCTGGGGCTTCCTTAATGGGCTCTATTGTCCCCTATATCCTCACCGGGACACTAACGCGCTACAAAGCTCCTGTGGCTGCAGGGCGGATATTCCCCACCGTAAAAGAGTTTTTCCAGGTGCTACTTACTTTCAACCTGGTCACGATCTCCCGGGTCTTCTTCCGGTCGCCGGATATTCATGTCGCCGCTGACTTCTTTTCAAAAATCTGCTCAAAAAGCTTCTTCCAGGCACCGCTGCACCTGGTGACAACTAATCTTCTATGGTGCATGCCTATGCTGGTGGTAGAATGGATTCAACGGGAAAAAGATTATGTCCTGGAGGCGAAAAAATTGAATATTTTTATCAGGATCATTATTTTCGGTGTGGTCATCGCGGCCACTTGGTATTTTCATAAGCAGATGAATACTACCGAATATTATTATTTCAAATTTTAGACGCCCTAAAAACGCACCAATATGAAAGCGCCCTATTTTATAGCTGCAATAGGCTTGCTGGCGGCCACCTTGAGTAGTGGCTGTGCCGGGGACAGCGCATCAGAGCCGCATAAGGCTGGCTCTAATGCCGCTGATATCACCGCATCGCTCAATAAAAAGCGAATAGAAGAACTCAACAAGCAGTACCCGCACATACCCGATGAAAAAATACTGGAGGACCATAATCCCAACACCCCGCTGTATACTGAGCTCAAAGCCCGCTACAAGGAAAATCTCACAAAGCTGAAACAGGATGTTGAAGCCACGGGGGCACAGTTTGTGGTCATCATCATCACCCCGGAAGCAGGTAAGCAACCAACCCTTGTAAATGTATACGGCATACCATTCATCAAGTCTACATGCAGCCAGCTCGGTATAGAATGCGTAGACCTGAGCCCCCCCCTTGCCACACAGGATCTGAAGGTAATAACGCAGACCCCGAAGGACGGGCACTGGTCTAAGAAAGGCGCGATATTCCTTGCCAGCCAATTGTCGCCCATTATAAAGAAACACAGCGATGCAAAAGGCAAGATCACTTACAAAGATGCTGAACGCCCCGAGACTTTTGGCGACCTGCCACCAAACGACGATGAAGTGCTGGACGGCGGTAAGAACCTACCGTACCACCTCACCGCTAACGGGCAGGGATGCCGCATGAGCCACAACGTCAAGTTCCCCAAAACAAAGCAGCACATCTTATTCCTGGGTGGCTCCCAGATCTACTCCCCTTTTCTCGACAATGAGTTCATTTCCACTTCTCTTTTAGAAAAAGAGTTCCCGAACGCCGAGATGATCAATACGGGCATGATCGCTTCCAGCCTTGATGACTATGTTTCGTTGTTTGAAGATAAAGCGAAGTACTGCGAGCCAGACCTGGTAATTGTGCAGACAAACGGCGGCGACGTGACCGACTTCTTCTTTTCAAACCGCAACCATTTGTCCCGCATACAAACGCCCCGTATGCCATCCGCAGCAGAGCAGAAATTTTATGACGAGACCTTTAATAAATAACCTGCGGGAATATGGCTGTCGTAGCCTTTAGGCTATTGCACTGCCGGATTGGCATTCCGCTGATCGTGGTATACTATTTGAGCAATTCAATTCGAAATTCGTAATTTGGATAAAAAAATAGCCGCCATCCCTCATGGAATATAAAGATTATTACAAA
>CAINOM010000523.1 GCA_903851455.1 uncultured Bacteroidota bacterium
AGATCCTCATGAGATCACAAACATCCCCCGGGATGGCCACTTGTCCAAGGTTGGCACCGCATTTGTTGCTGATAAACTGGCGGTGCTGATCAAAAAATACTATGATGTAAAAAGCCATGTAACCTACAAAGATTCTGAGCGCCCGGAGACGTTTGGCGATCTGCCACCAAATGATGATGAGATCATGGACGGCGGAAAAGACCTGCCCTACCACGTAAAGGCGAATGCACAAGGATTGCGTATGAACCACGACATTAAATTCCCAAAGAAGAAGAAACATATCCTGCTCATGGGCGACTCAGCGTTCTTCTGCCCCTTCGTAAACAATGAATTTACCATCAGCGCCAACCTGGAAAAACTACTCCCCGATGCAGAAATAATGAATGCCGGCATCATCCTCTACACCATTGAGGACTACATAACACTCTGGAATGAAAAAGCAAAATTCTCAGAACCGGATATCGTGGTAGTGGAAACGAACGGAGGGGATATCACTGACCTCTATTTCAGCCACAGGAACCATTTCTCCCGGTCGCAGAAGCCTTTCCTGCCTTCACCAACAGAAGAAAAATTCTACAAAGACAACTACGAGAAGTAATTAAGGCCACGGAATGCTTTCCATTTTTTGGTATCTTTAAGTAATGAAAAACCGGCAGGAGATAGTAGAAAACTGGCTGCCCCGCTACACCGGGCAAAACCTGAAAGATTTCGGGCAGTACATACTCCTGTGCAATTTCAGCAGTTACGTTAACCAGTTTGCGGATATGCATAAAGTGCCTGTTGTAGGACAGGACAAGCCTATGCAATGCGCAACTGCCGAGGACATCACCATCATTAACTTCGGCATGGGAAGCCCCGGCGCGGCAACTATGATGGACCTGTTGTCTGCCATAAAACCTAAGGCTGCCTTATTTCTCGGAAAGTGCGGCGGACTAAAGAAAAAGAACAAAGTGGGCGACCTCATACTGCCTATTGCTGCCATAAGGGGCGATGGCACCAGTAACGATTACTTTCCACCGGAGGTGCCTGCACTACCTGCCTTCGCACTGCAGAAAGCTATCTCCACCACCATTCGCGAATACAAGCGTGACTACTGGACCGGTACGGTATACACTACCAACCGTCGTGTATGGGAACACGATGACGCCTTTAAAACATACCTCAGGAAAATACGCGCCATGGCCATTGACATGGAAACAGCCACCATATTTACGACTGGTTTCTACAACAAGATACCCACGGGAGCATTGTTGCTGGTATCTGACCAACCGATGATACCCGATGGGGTAAAAACCGCGGCAAGCGACTCAAAAGTAACAAAGAACTTTGTAGAGACTCACTTGCGTATCGGTATAGATTCATTGAAGCAGTTACTCAATAACAGGCTTACCGTAAAACACCTAAGATTTTAAAACCAGGCCCAACTCCCACGTGTATTCAGTTTCCGGATTGACCATTTCATTTGAACGAGATCAGCCTTTCACCGCTGTCAGAGACCTTTCGTTCAGCATTGATAAAGGGAAAACACTGGCTATTGTTGGCGAAAGTGGTTCCGGAAAATCGCTGACAGCACTCGCACTGATGGGGTTACTACCACCAGCTGCAACATTAACAGTATCTGTTTCCTCCTCAATCCAAAGTCCGAATTCCAAAATCCAAATTCCATTAAAAAGGGGCAAAGACATCGGCATGGTCTTCCAGGAGCCAATGAGCTCGCTGAACCCGGTAATGAAAGTTGGTAAGCAGGTACAGGAAGCTATTCTCATCCACCAAAAAATATCAAAGGCTGCCGCGAAAGAATTAGCGATAAACTGGCTGGACAAAGTGCTTCTTCCCAACCCGGCGAAAATGTTCGACCGATATCCGCATGAGTTGTCCGGCGGCCAAAAACAAAGGGTGATGATCGCCATTGCCATGTGCAACCACCCTACCCTGCTCATAGCCGATGAGCCTACCACTGCCCTTGACGCAACAGTACAATTGGAGATAGTAAGGCTGATGCAGTACCTCCAGCAGGAACACCAGACAGCCATGATATTCATCACTCACGACCTCTCCCTGGCCGCCACTATTGCGGACGACGTACTGGTGATGTATAAAGGTGAAATGGTCGAGTACGGAACCGCTGAGCAGGTACTAAAGCATCCGCAGCAGGCATATACGAAGGCACTGCTTGCATGCAAACCTTCACCTGATCACAAGGGGTTTCGCTTACCCGTCATCTCTGATTTTACTGATAGTAAACAGTTCAAAACTTTCGAACCGGTTTTACGCGGGTCAGCTATCGTCCTGCCTGGCAATTCAACTTTGCTCGAAGTGAAAAATCTGGGCATCTGGTATGCAGAACGACCAGGAATAACTGGGGGCATACAAAAACAGTTCAAAGCTGTCGATGATGTTTCATTTATACTTCGCAAGGGCGAAGTACTGGGCCTTGCCGGCGAAAGCGGCTGTGGTAAAAGCACGCTCGGCCGCTGCATCGCCGGGCTGCTGCCGGCGAATACCGGTCAACTTCTTTTCAATGGAACAGACCTCGCTACCCTGTCAACCCGCGAATGGCGAAGCATGCATCGGCAGGTACAAATGGTTTTCCAGGACCCTTATTCCTCGCTAAATCCGCGGATGACAATTGGCGATATGCTTGCAGAACCGCTGCGGGTCCATAAAATAGTTCCTGAAAAAGAGACAGAGAACGAAGCGAAAAGATTACTGAATTTGGTGCAATTACCCGCATCCGCCCGCGACAAATACCCGCATCAATTCTCCGGTGGCCAGCGCCAGCGGCTTGTTATAGCGCGCGCACTAGCCTTGCGGCCTCAACTGCTCATCTGCGACGAAAGTGTATCGGCCCTCGATGTAAGCATACAAGCCCAGATACTCAACCTCCTCAAAGACCTCCAGCACGAATTTAGTCTCACATACCTCTTCATATCCCACGATCTCTCAGTAGTATATTATCTGAGTGACCGCGTTATGATCATGCAGGCAGGCAAAATAATAGAAAGTGGCGATGCAGAGGGTGTATTAAAACATCCAAAAGAAGAATACACCAAACGTTTGGTCGCTGCCATGCCTTAGTCACGTGGTACATACTTCACACAATAACATTAATTTTACGCCTCTTCACATGAAGCCGTACCTAATGACCAAATACTTTCTCCCAATACTACTGTTGATCGTTTGCATTTTCTCCTGCAAGAAAAAACCGGAAGATGTAGTAAAGGATGCTAATAAGAACTGTGAAAAAATCAACAAGCAACTCAAAGACTATACATCCAAACAAGTAGACGATCTGGGGTCACGGGCCGCCGGCTCCATAACCGGCTATTATCGCGAGCAGGAAGTAAGAAAGATCATTTCCGAGCATTACACCGACACCAACAGGGTGTTTGATGAATATTACTTTGATGACGGCATGCTCATTTTCGTGCTCGAGCAGAACTTCATTTACAATCGCCCGCGATCCTATACCGAAGAAAAAGCCCGCGCGAACAACGACAGCGTTTGGTACGATGACAAGAAGAGCACGTTGGAGATAAGCCGTTTCTATCTCAACAAGAATAGACTCGTAAAATGGATCCTGCCCGGCAACAAGGAAGTAACGCCCGCAACCGCAGCGTTCATCGACAAAGAATCAGCGATATGGGCCGAGACTGTACTTCTTATCAAGGAGCTTAAAGAGCAGCCATGATCCATTGGCAATGCCATTCCTGCTTTTTATGCTTTCGTTAGGCTTTGACACCCAGCCTGTTTTACAGAAATAGCAGCCGTTTTGCCTATATTTGAATAAAATATTCCTTTTTCGCCTGCCCAATAGCTTTTGCTGCGGTATGGAATGCCTGTTATGAGAAGAATTGCGTTGTTACTGCCGGTTGTTTTTTTCCTGTTGGCTGCTGTTGACCCCGTGTATGCTCAAATGCATGTACCCCAGCATGCACCGCCGGTGCATATCAACAAGTATAAGAAGAAAGACACTATCCTGGTAAGCCCATATACACTCGACACCTTGCTGGCGCCTATCCCGATGAACCGCGCTTACTTTCATGACAAAATTGACAAAGAGCAAAAAAAGGCCGACGATGCCGATGGCTTCCCCGACTGGAAAGTTCACTATGGCGGCGACTCAATGCAAACGGCGATAATGACGCATGCCCTGCTGCACAATGTAGACCAGGTGCAGATAATGATCGAGAACATGCCTGCCAATGGCCGCGATGAAGTAGCCGCAAACCAGCAGAAGATTCGATACCTGCAGGCTGTATGGGAAATGATGCGCCAGTATAACAGCGACCCAAAACCAACGCCCGACTATTACAGCAAGCTCGTTGCTGATATGCACGACATGCTTATCGCGGCAAATGAAAATAAGCTCATGGAATTTGTGGTGGCTAATACAAATGTCTATACACTGGACAATGGACAGGTACTGCTTAACAACACGCCCGACATACGCAGCTACATCTACACAAAAATGGGTAAGGCCGATCCGGTGATGATGGTAAAACGTCTGCAGGAATTTGCCAACGATACCTTTGCAGGCGGTATCATCAAAGCTGCTGCCCGCCTTGCGCCCGACCTGATATTCAACTACGCTACATCCACCAAGGATGTGCTAAAGAACGCGGTCGTGCGCACCCAGGATCCATTAGTACAGGCAATAGTAAGCATCGCAGTTACGTCAAAAGCACCGCTCAAAGCGCTGCCCTTCCTGCCCGATGTATTCTATGGCCGCAAGACCGTCGAAGAGATCGACACAATAGCAGAGCATCCCGACCGCTACTTTGACAACCTCGTAAGGTTGAAGCTTGAAGATGATCCTATAGGCCGGCATATCTACACAGAAGAACTTAAATACCGTGCGCTTACTTATTTCGTAAGGCAATTGAACGAACTGCACGAGGCAAAGGAAGATGTGCGCTTTAGATGCATTGATAGCCTGCCGCCTTCATCACTATACTTCCTCATGGTATACGGCCAGGACGAGATCTATACCAGCAGCTTCCTCGGCACCTTCAAACGGATGATGGAGCGTATGAAACCAGCAAAAGGCGATGAACTACTGTCTTCACTGCATTATGATCACTTCCGCACCTTCATCCGCATGTGTGCCGGTTACAATACCCTCTCTGAGTTTCTCGGCACGATGGAGGACACTTCAAAAACTGCGCTCATGACCAGCTTCATCGGTGGCCTCCAAAAGGGAAAAGCCGACGACCTGGAAGATGCAGTGGATGTGGCAGATGCATTTGGGAGCATAAAAGACTCAGCGCTTTCCGTATTCCTGCAAAAAAAAGTGCGGGAGAACTACGAATTATCTTACAAGCAGTCAAGCAAAAAGGGCGTAGTTGTGTATAGTCTGCTGGCTCTGCTATTCGAGGGCAACAAGATATCCGGCAGCGATACAGGGGCTGCAGTAGCGTCTGCAAGGCTTCACCTGCCTTCTATCAATAAAGTGCATTTCAATGATCTCGTAAATGACTCCGGTATCGTTTATCAGCAGGTTTTCTTTTTTGGCGATGAGGATGGCGTAGCTTCTTACGACAGCTACATGGAGGACTTTAAGAAAAACCCCAAGTGGAAGGTGACCAATGATTCTTTCTGGACTGTCATTTCATCAACCGAAGGCAAACGAATAGAGATATACGCGAACCGCCCACTGAAAGAGCCCCAGGATGAAGAAGCCACCGACAGTCTCATCAACTATCTCAACGCGAATAATATCCACCCAACCATCATGATTCACAGGGGCCACAGCTACCACTTGCCGTTTACATTATCCAAACTGAATAAACAGGTACGCATAGTTATCCTTGGCTCTTGCGGCGGCTATCATAACTTAGCCATCGTCCTCGATCATGCCCCCGATGCCCACATCGTTTCCTCAAAACAAACGGGATCCATGGCCATCAATGAGCCGATCATCAGATCATTGAATACTATGCTGCTCGAGGGAGCCGATGTAAACTGGATCACCATGTGGCGTGATCTCGATGAATATTTTCTGAAAAGGAAAGACCTCCAGGAAAGATATGATGACTATGTCCCTCCCTACAAAAACCTTGGAGCCATCTTCATAAAAGCATACAGGCAAATGATGCACTAAACCGGGGTCCGGATTTACGGCTTGGGTGCTTCCGGCTCTTCATCCTTCTTTTCGTCTTCGTAAAAACCCACTGTTTCGTCGGCGATCTTGATCACGTCCCGCAGCCGCACATCCAGGTCATTCACGGCTTTTTGCAGATGCGGCCACACGTCGTGAAAGAATTCCTCATCGGTCATGTATTCCTTAATAAGCATCCCTCCGCTTATCCTTGTCAGCGGCTCTCTGAGGTTATGAGCATTGTATTGGATAAGATGCACTAGCTTGTTATTCACATTGGCAAGCTTTACGTTGCTTTCAGCTAGCTCACTGGTACGCTGTTCAATAGTGTGCTCCTGTTCATCAACCAGCTGGGTGATCACTGTATGCTTTTGCTCAAGTTCTTCTTTTTGTTTTTCAATAACCGCAGTTCGTTCAGTAACCTTGGTCTTGAGTTTCTCACTTTCATAGCGCAACATACGTTCCCTCCATTTAATGTACAAACGCAAGGCGAGTGAGAACAGCAACACGTACAGTACATAAGCCCACCACGTCCGGTACCACGGCGGCAAAACCCTGAACTGGTAGATCACAGGTTCGCTCCATATGCCGTTTGGCCCCTGCGCCATAACCTTAAAAGTGTAAGTACCCTCATTAATATTACCAAATGTGGCGCTTGTCTTCCGGTCCATCGGGCTCCAGTCATTTTCGTATCCCTCAAGTATATAGCGGTAGTTAACCAGGTTTGGCTTACCTGTTTCGATAGCTGCAAAATCAATGGTAATACTGTTCTGCTTGTAGGGCAAGACCAAATGCTCAGGTATAGGATAAGACCGCGTGATGCCGTCAAACCGAAGGCCTTTAAATTGCTTTCTCATGCTGCTCCTTTCTGCCTCGGTCAGCACTTTCCCCATGGTCATGGCCTCCTCGGTGATGTACGTTGGTGTGACATTACTGTCTGCTTTTCCGCCGGCATTGGCAACACTGTTATTTGAATTTTGAAGGTCGTACCAGCAAATGCGCGA
The DNA here is from genome assembly GCA_903851455.1 of uncultured Bacteroidota bacterium. Taxonomy (GTDB): domain Bacteria; phylum Bacteroidota; class Bacteroidia; order Chitinophagales; family Chitinophagaceae; genus Nemorincola. The sequence goes on from CAINOM010000523.1 coordinate 7,105, forward strand.
TTCATTCACCTTTATACTTTTGATCACCAGGTTCGGCGGATTGTTATTCGGATGCAGGGCCGCCGGATCAAATCTTACAAGGGCCGTTTTCTCACTACCAGTGCCGGCCCATATCACGCACTTTCGGTCCAGCAGCATACAGTTTTGGCCGCCATTAATGTCTTTGACAGGAAAGAAGGTAAGTGAATTGTAAATTTCCAAACCCACCAGGCCAGCCAAGTCATGAGCCGGCGTGAACATAGTAATACCCAGGTTGGTGCCCACTGCCATCCGGCCATCCGGCATCTGAAGAACCTGCGTTACCAGGTTATAGGGCAGGCCTCGGTTGTGGTGAATGTCCTGAAAAGTTTTTCACTCATCTCACCGGCTTTTGTGTAGGAAGACATCTTTGCTGCAGCTTCCTTACTCATTACACTCAGCCCTTCCTGTGTACCAAACCACAGGTTACCCGCTTTGTCCTCGGCAATGCTGAACACCACATTATTGGCTAGCCCCTGGGCCGTAGTAAAGGTTATGAAAGACTTACCATCGTAACGGCTCACGCCGCCGCCACTCGTACCAAACCACAGATTTCCGTCCTTATCAAGAATAATACTCAGTACCGTATTCTCCGCCAGTCCCTGGGCCTTGGTAAACGTTGTAAACGAGGTGCCATCAAAACGGCTTACACCGCCGCCATTTGTTCCAAACCATAGATTTCCGGCCTTATCTTCCGCTATGCTGTACACCGCGTCATTCGCCAGCTTTTGTGCCGTGGTATAAGTAACGAATGATTTTCCATCGTATTTACTCACCCCGCCCCCATTCGTGCCAAACCAGATATTCCCTGTTTTGTCTTCTGTAATGCTGTACAGCATATTGTTGGCCAGGCCCTGCGCAGTCGTAAAATTGGTAAACGATTTGCCATCGTAACGGCTTACTCCGCCACCATAGGTTCCAAACCAGAGGTCCCCGGTCCTGTCTTCCGCAATGCAAAAGACCTGGTTATTGGCCAACCCTTGCGCAGTTGAAAAACTCGTAAACGATCGCCCGTCATAGCGGCTAAGCCCTCCGCCATTAGTTCCAAACCACAGATTCCCAGCCCTGTCTTCGGTTATACTATACACCTTGTTGTTTGCCAGCCCCTGGTCAATTGAGAAAGTTGAAAAAAGTCTTCCGTCTGCCGCCGCCAGAGTAGCGGGATCGTAACAGCATACGCCGCTACCGTCAGTTCCTAACCAAAGTGCGCCTGTTCTATCGACTGCAATCGATTTCACGGCGCCGCCACCCAGCCCCTGGGCGGTAGTAAAATTCGAAAAAAGCTTGGCACCCGCTACGGGCAAACTCAAAGGGTCATAACGACTCAAACCGCTATCTGTTCCAAACCACAGATTGCCAGCTTTATCACGTGCAATACTCCAAACCTTATTATTGGCCAGCCCTTGCGTTGTTGTGTACGTTGTGAAATGCTTTCCGTCATAACAGCTTACCCCACCCGCCGCTGTGCCAAACCACAGATTCCCGCCTTTGTCCTCGGCTATACTGTATACTACACTATCTGCAAGCCCCTCGGCAGTGGTGTAAGTGACGAACGCCTTGCCCCCTTTTTTTAATATCCGCGGATCAAAACAAGTAACGCCGCCGCCCAGGGTACCGAACCATAGTTTCCCCATATTATCCTCGGCTATGCTATACACCGCATTGCTACCTAAGCCATCCGCAGTAGTAAAAGTGGTAAAAGATCGGCCATCATAACGGCTCACACCACTACCGTTGGTCCCAAACCAAATATTCCCCTGCTTATCCTCTGCAATGCTCCAGACGGTATTGTTCGCCAGCCCCTCCGCTGTCGTGAAGTTCGTGAATGATTTGCCATCATAACGGCTCACACCGCCACCAAGTGTTGTAAACCATAGATTGCCCATTTTATCCATCAGCGAATTGCTGATCGCATCAAGGGCAAGCCCATTATCCGTCGTAAACCGGGTAAAGTTGGCTATGCCTCCATCGCCAACCAACTTTGAGATCGGCGCATTTGGGTTTATCTTGAGTTTACTGTTAGTTGGAACCACAACCGTCACCGGCGCCGGCAAACTGCTCAAAGCCGTAGCTTTAGGTTGCAAGCTATCCGGTAATTGTGACAATACAGTTAACCGGGGCGGAGCAAGACTATCCCGCCGGGCGTCCCCCGTGTTAGACTTGCCGTTCCCCTGCTTGTTATTGGTACAGGAAAAGATCAGCAACAAGGAAATCAAAAAGACAATAGCCTTGTTCATAAAACTCCGTAAAAATGAATCGTTCAGCAATTCGATCTCTTTTTTGTTTTTTCAATTTAAGTTTTAGGCGCCGAAGGTAGTAGTTTTACCAATCGCTATTTGATAAACAAG
>CAINOM010000524.1 GCA_903851455.1 uncultured Bacteroidota bacterium
CAAAGCTATAGTTGCGGTTTGCGCTATAGGAATGTCTTTCAGCAGTTTCGCGGGTAACAAAGACCGCACCGGACAGTCGGGTGCTCCTGAACTGCTTATCAATCCATGGGCCAGGTCTACCGGTCTCTTTGGCCTGAATACCGCGTCAGTTGGCGGTATTGAAGCGATGAAGATGAACATTGCGGGTCTTGCGCAGGATTCGTCAACAGAGGTTGGCTTGTCTCACAGCATCTACCTGAGTGGCACCAACATCGCCATCAACGACCTTGCCGTGGCTCAAAAAGTCGGCGAAGCTGGCGTGATCGGCATCAACATAATGTCGATGAGTTTCGGGGACGTGCCGTCTACGAACTATTTCAGCCCGGAAGGGCAGGGTACCTATCATCCGCAGTTCCTCAACGTGTCCATTGGCTTCGCCAAGCAATTTTCAACACATATCAATGCAGGCGTTGGCTTAACTTATGTTTCTGAGCAGATCAGTAACATCAGCGCGCTGGGTCTTGCTTTTGAAGGTGGTATCCAGTACGTTACCGGAAAGAGGGATAATTTCCATTTTGGTATCACACTGCGTAACATAGGAACGAACATGCGTTTTACGGGAACCGGTTTTTCGGTGAACGGAGAGCAACCTCAGAGCACGCCTACGTTTGCGGTTAGCGAAAATTATCCATCGGACAAATTTGAGATGCCAACGTATCTCAATATCGGCGCATCGTACGATATCTTCCTCGACGAAAATCACCTGAGCAGCAAGGACGCTGTACCTATGCACAGGCTTTCCGTTATCGCGGACTTTACTTCAAATTCTTTCAATAACGATTATTTAGGCGCTGGTCTTGAGTATGGTTTCCGCAACCTGTTTATGCTGCGCGCGGCATACAGGTATGAGAACGGTATCGGTAACCCTGCTACGAGCACTACCATGTATATGGGCCTAGCAATGGGCGCCAGTGTTCAGACACGCCTGGGTGGCGGCCCGATGCTGGCACTTGACTATTCATTCAGGCCAACCGAGCGCCCCGCCAACGGAGTGCACGTAATATCCCTGCGCCTGACGCGATAATTTATTTTTTTAGTATTTTTGTATCACAACGCTTCTGCTAAACAGAGGCGTTGTATTTTTTTCTGTAATGACTAAACTATATAGAAATGTCTGACTTAAATTATCTCACCAAAGAGACATTAGCACAAATGAAGGAGGAGCTGAATCTCCTAAAGACGAGCGGGCGTGCAGAGATCGCCAGGCAGATCGCCGAGGCGAGGGAAAAGGGTGATCTTAAAGAGAATGCGGAGTATGACGCGGCTAAAGAGGCACAGGGCCACCATGAGGCGAAGATCGCACAGTTACAGACCGCATTAATGAACGCACGCGTAATAGACGCCAAAGACATAGACATAAGCAAGGTATCCATACTCAGTAAAGTTACCGTAACACACATGGGCACCAAGAAGACGCTGGTGTACCAGATAGTATCTGAAAAAGAGGCTGACCTGAAAATGGGAAAGATATCTGTGACCTCGCCGATAGGCAAAGGACTGCTCGGCAAGCATGTGGGTGAAACTGTAGAGATCGTGGCGCCGGTAGGCTCGTTCAAGCTGAAGATAGAAAATATAAGCATTTAATATGGCCAGCATATTTTCGAAAATAATAGCCGGTGAAATACCCAGTTATAAGATCGCTGAGAATGATCATTTTTTTGCGTTCCTTGATATCTTTCCGCAGCGCAAAGGTCATGTACTGGTAGTGCCCAAGGCAGAGGTGGACAAAATATTTGATGTTGATGATTCACTGCTGAGTGAGTGGCTGGTATTTGCAAAACCTATTGCAAAGGCGATAGAAAAGGCTTTTCCCTGCGACCGGTGTGGTATAAGCGTGATAGGCCTGGAAGTGCCTCATGCCCACATGCACCTGGTACCGATAAACAGTTCGGATGACCTCAATTTTACCCGGCCGAAGATGAAACTGACCAGTGATGAGCTGAAAGAAGTGCAGGAGAAGATACTTGCAATCCTTTAGGAAAATTCGAAAGCTAAGCTCCAAAATTTAAATTCCAAATTCCAGATCTCATGCGCCTTTATGAAGATTTGGAATTTGGACGTTTATCTTTTGAATGTCACCTCGGGATAAGGCTCCAGACCTGTGGTATGTCATCAAACAAAGTTTTCGTTTGCCCCCATATATCTTTGAAAAATTCGGAAAAACGATAACGGTCAAGATCCTCTTCTGAGTCCCAATGGCTGTAAGTAAAAAATACGTGCATGCGTTTGCTGTCCTGCAGCAGGTCTAAATGTGTACAGCCCTGGAAGCTGAGAATGCCTGGTCTGGCCTTATTGAAAAGAGTAACAAATTCTTCCACCGCGTCTTCGCGGAAACTCATTTCTACGATTCGGACTATCATTCGAAGATTATTTTTAGATCGTTATGCATTCCGCCCAGCCGCAGGCCGAAAAGGCTGGCAGCGTTGCCGCGGTTGATACAAATCTCAAGGTAATCATTGCTGTTGAAACGGCAAAGCTTGAAACCCTCGCGCACATCCTGGTAATTGGTGCTTACCTCTTCAATCTCTTCCATGCCCACAAACTGCAGGCGGAAAGGCCGCTTGCTGCCCCAGGTTTCGAACTGGTGGCGGGTAAGATTAACTACTACATTCTCGTAGTTATCGATGTGTATGGCTGCGCAGACGATCACACCATCGATAAACTTTGGAGCGCTTTTATCTGGCTTGCTTTTTAGCTGTATGGCCTGTAGCCCCAGGCTATCCGGCTTTTCGGACTGCAGTGACCGAATGATACGACCCGCAGCGCCCAGCCAGTCGGCGAAGCTGTGTTCCTTTTTCAACTCGAAACAGAGCCAACCGGAGCCTGACGATCCGAGCGCGAGCGGCAGTATGCCATTGTCGGGTGCCAGGAAATAATGGCCGCCGTATTCGCACAATACCAGCCTTGGATTCGCTTCGGAAAAGAGGTCGAACAGCAACACATGTGTTGTCGCTTCCGGGAAATTCCGGTATGCGGATGTAAGCACGTAGGCTGCCTGCCCCATATGAAAGGGAGTTATCTCGTGGCTTATGTCTACAACAGGCAATGTGGGCGCATGCTGCATCAGAACGCCCTTTGCAATGGCGACGGAAGCGTCTTGCAGGCCAAAATCAGAGAGCAGCGTAATACATGCCATTGCCTTGCAAAAGTACGCTGCAAATAATAAAACCGCATGCAATTAATTAGTTGTTGGAGCGTTATCCCTACAGTTTGCTATTTTTACAACCTAAGTATCACAAATGCGTAGATCAACATACATAACGCTTTTCTCGGTCGCCGTACTGGCAATACTGATGGGCGGATCGTGTAAAAAGACAAGGGTGCAGACGGTGGGTGGCATATTGAAATTTTCGGTGGACACATTGAAGTTTGATACCGTGTTTACCGCAGCGGGTAGTTTTACTACCGGCCTGCTGATCTATAATCCGCAGAACGAAGAAGTGATCTTAAGCTCCGTGCATCTGGCAGAGGGCGCTAATTCCTACTTCCACCTGAATGTAGACGGCTTTGCGGGCAATACTGCCAGCAATATAAAGATACCCGCACATGACAGTATCTATGTGTTTGCCACAGTGACCATAGATCCTAACAATAAGCTTACTCCTTTCCTGATCACAGACTCACTGGTGGCTACAATGAATGGAAAGGACTTTTACGTTGGCTTCACCGCTTATGGCCAGAATGCGCATTACATAATAGACAGCGCTCTTGCGGTGACGAATGCTGTGTGGACTGATTCATTGCCCTATGTGGTCATCTGGACAGGGGACGCAACCAAGCCTCATGGGCTGCAGATAAATCCTGGCTGCACACTTACCTTGAATAAGGGATGCCGGGTGTATATGCACCAGAATGCGGCAATGGCGGTATTCGGGTCGATAATTGCAAATGGCTCGAAGACAGACAGTGTCATCATACAGGGGGATCGCCTGGACCGCGCATACTTTGGATATACAGGTTATCCGGGAGAGTGGGGTGGTATCTACCTGGACTCAAAGAGCAAGGGTAACCGGTTTACGCATACGATCATTCAGAATTGCGGCAATGGCGCATTGACGGGCGTTCCGGCGGCGATACAACTGGCGCCGGATTCTGTGTGTGATGCTGCAAATCCCCAGTTATTTTTCGACCGTTCTATCATACAGAATTCTTATGGTTATGGCATTTACAGTTTTCATGGTACCGTTGTCGCAACGAATAGCCTGGTGAGCACCACGGGCCAGGAGGCGCTGGCGATAGTGCTGGGCGGGCGTGACTCGATCACCAACTGCACTTTTGCCAACTACGGTTCCCCGGCGGTAAGTCATGCTAACTACGGCACAGTAACCATCCTTGATTATTACTGGGATGGAGTGACGGGTGACCCTACCATCTATGATACACTGAATTCAGTGCTGCGGAATTGCATTGTCTACGGTTCACTGGATAGTGAGATAGTGTGCGACGCAACAGGCACGCCCGCTGCGATACCTGCCAATCTGCGCCTGGACCATTGCCTGCTGAAGATGGGAACTGTAAGAGAGGATTTTGTGAATTTTAAAAACTGCATTTTCAACCAGGACCCACTGTTCAAAAATACCGCGACAGGTGATTTTCATTTGACGGCGGGTTCTCCTGCCATAGGGGGCGGCACTACTTCTTATATGCCTGGAAATGATCTCGATGATGCTCTGCGTAGCGCTACCAGCGATGATATGGGGTGCTACCAACATTAAGATCTAAGTCAAAGGCCCAGCCACTCCAGCGCATTCCGCGACAATAACCGGTCCTTTATTTCCTTCGAGTAGTCCATACTTTCTATTAGCTTGCCGGGATGATGCTCGCCCAGCGGGAAGGGGTAGTCGCTGCCCATGCAGATCTTGTCATGTCCCATAATGTCAACAATGAAGTCTAACGCCTTTGGATCATGTGTCAGGGCGTCTATCCAGAACTTGCCGATATAGTCGCGTGGATTCTTGTTATTGTCGATGGCGCAGAGATCAGGGCGTACATTAAAGCCGTGTTCTATACGGCCAATGGTGAGCGGGAAACTGCCTCCACCATGGGCAAAGGCTACTTTTAGCTTGGGGTGTTTCTCAAACACGC
>CAINOM010000525.1 GCA_903851455.1 uncultured Bacteroidota bacterium
ACTCATTACTGTTTGAAAGAAGCGGTGTCTCTAAAAAGCCCGAACAGCTGCTAAGCCAGCTGGATGCGAAAACAGAGAAACAGGTGCAGACCTCATTTGTAAAAGATATCTACACTTTTGAGTTTTTAGGCTTGCCCGCAGCAGACGCAGTAGAAGAAAGCGACCTCGAAACTGCTTTACTTAACCATTTACAGCATTTCTTACTTGAGCTGGGTCATGGGTTTTGCCTCGAAGCACGCCAAAAAAGAATCCTCATAGGCGATCAGTATTTTTTCATTGATCTCGTTTTCTACCACCGTGTTTTAAAATGTCATATACTGATCGACCTGAAGGTTGAAGCATTTGATCACAACAATGCCGGGCAACTGAATACATACATAAACTACTATAAAAAAGAAATGATGTTGCCTGGTGACAATCCACCGGTAGGCATCCTAATGGTTACAAATAAGAACGACGCACTGGTAGAATATGCGACAGCAGGCATGGATGAGCAATTGTTTGTGAGAAAATACCTGCTTGAGTTGCCAGATAAAAAGAAAATCGAAGCCTTTATTGTCAATGAACTGAAAAACTTATGACCTCCGTTTAATGTAGTTTTGTGTCGTGAAATTTTAATTCCGCCTTTGTGGAATTTGAATTTTACTTTTGAAATAGCGTTATGAATAATAAACACCTCATTGTTTACTTCTTACTTTTCACCTTTTGCCTGGCAGGGTGCCTGCCTGCACCTTACTACCAGAAAGAAGAGGCCGTGCCGCAAAATGCGTGGAACTACAATTTCAGGCCTAAGTTCAGCATAGATATCACCGATACTATTTCCAGCTATCAGCCGTACTTCCTGATACAACATAGCCAGTCTTATCCTTACAACAATCTCTGGCTATGGGTTTATCTGAAAGGACCTGGTGATACCCTGGCAAAAAAAGTAAGGGTAAATGTGCCGCTGGCAGAGGCCACCGGTAAATGGCTGGGCCGCGGCATGGGCGAGATATGGGAGCAACGCATGGCCATGGAACTCGGAGACTCCATAAAATTCAATAAAAAAGGCACCTACGAAATATCGCTGGAACAAAATATGCGTATCAACCCGCTGCCGGAGATATTACACGTGGGGCTGAGGCTGGAGAAGGGTGTGCACAGGCAGTAAAGCATTTTATCAATGCCGGCATTTGCACATTTTCAAATTCCCAAATTTTCAAATTGAAAAATGCGTTTCTTCACATCCGTTCACTTGCTACTTCTGGCCTACATTATAGCTGCTATAGTGTTTTGGGAAATGAGCCTGCAAAAGCAGAGCGGGCGCATCTATGCGCAGGAAGTGATGACGCTGAAGGCAAGAGTGGACAGCACCCGCGAACCCGAAAGATACAACCAGGAGATGGGCGAACTGGAGCATAGCCTCGCCATCCGCACGGCACAATACACCGGCGAGGGTGCTACCTTCCTTATCGTTATCCTGATTGGCGCTGCCGTGGTGTACTCTTCTTTTCATCGCCGTATCATGTTGTCGCGGCAACAAAACAACTTTATGCTTTCGGTGACACACGAGCTCAAGTCACCCCTGGCCGCCATGAAGCTGAACCTGCAGACACTCGAAAAACACAAGCTGGATGAAGCCAAAAGAAACCAGCTTATAGACCGCTGCATCAAAGAATCTAACCGGCTGAATGATCTGTGTAACAATATGCTGTTTGCGTCACAGATAGAGGGCCGGCAATACCGGCCTGCGGTAGAGGCCTTCAACCTGTCGGAGCTTGTGGCGGCGGCTGTCAGCGACTATGCAAGCCGTTATTCACGCACGTTTGAGCAGGATATTATGCCCGGCTGTTCTATCGCCGGCGACCGGGTGATGCTGCAGATAGCAGTCAGCAACCTTCTCGAGAATGCAGTAAAATACACCCCCGACGACAAGCCTATAAAGATAACCCTCGCCGGTTCAAACAGCGTTGCTACGCTCACCGTAGAAGACCAGGGTAACGGCATCCCGGATGCGGAAAAGAAAAAGATATTCAGCAAGTTCTACCGCGTGGGTAATGAAGAAAGCCGCAAAGCCAAGGGTACCGGGCTCGGCCTGTATCTCACTAATAAAATAGTGCAGCAGCACAAAGGGCGCATCACCATAAAAGACAACAAACCTTCAGGGTCTGTGTTTGAGATCAGCCTGCCGGTGTAAGGCGAAAAACTATAGTTCTATTCGATGGTCAAAACAACCTTTAATGCGCTCCGGATTTTTTTAATCGTTTCGTTATCGATGTCACCCAAGCGCTTTACAAGTCGCTCTTCAGCCACGGAACGAATCTGAAAGCAATCCACTGATGAATCCTTGCTCAGCTTGTTATTTTTGTCAGGAATGATCTTAACCATCCACGGCGCAACTTCATAACGATCTTTCCAATCTGTTAGG
>CAINOM010000526.1 GCA_903851455.1 uncultured Bacteroidota bacterium
AGTTTCAAGAGCGATCATCTATTGGAATATTTATGAGCGTGATCTTTGTAAAATATGTTCTAAATTTAGTAAAAGTAAAATTGAAAATGCCTAAACAAAAACTTGTTGTCCTTACCGGTGCCGGCATCAGTGCAGAGAGCGGTCTGCGTACCTTTCGCGACAGTGACGGCTTGTGGGAAGGTTATAATGTGCAGGATGTTGCTACTCCCCGGGCATGGTATCGTGATAAACAATTGGTACTCGATTTCTACAATATGCGCCGCAAGGACGTGATGGTGGCACAACCCAATGATGCTCATCGTGCACTCGCTGAGTTGGAAAAACATTTTGACGTCCACATCATTACCCAAAACATAGATGATCTGCATGAGCGGGCTGGCTCTACAAAAGTACTCCACCTGCATGGCGAGATAGTGAAGATGCGGAGTGAGAAAAATGAACACAAACTATACGACATTAATAAGGACATATCGCTGGGTGATGTCTCGGAAGACGGCAGCCAGTTTCGGCCGCACGTGGTTTGGTTCGAAGAGCCTGTGCCCATGATAGAACAAGCTATACCCATCATGTACGAAGCTGATGTTTTTGTGCTGATAGGCACTTCCCTCGCAGTCTACCCTGCTGCTGGGCTGGTAGACTATGTAAAGGAAAAAGTGACCAAGTATGTGGTAGATAAACGCATTCCACCTGTAAGCAGGTACAAAAATGTGGTACCTATAGAGAAACCAGCAACAGAGGGAATGAAAGAACTATTGCAGATACTCACCGGCCAGATCACTTAGGCCGGTACTTTGCCTCATCCAGGAACCGGGCTGGGTCTATCGGCTGAAAGAGCAGTTCCCCAAGCGTCATTTTTGGGTGTTGGTTCATATAGGCGGTCACGATCTTATACCCCAGCCATGTACCCACATTGCCCGGAGTTTTCTTCACGGTATCGGTCACCGGTTCCAGCCCTCTTGCAAAAGGCCCGTCAGTGACGTAAGGCTGGATGTTATGCATCTCCTTGCTGTACAAAAGACTCTGCTGAATAAAGAAATTATACAAAAGCCCCTCATTACTGCTGCACCATTCTACCTGCCGCTGTGCAAACCCAAACAACACAGAATCCGGTTTGTGTGGCATCACCCGGTGCAGGAAGTACTGCTCCTTGCCCCGTTGTATCATCAGGTCCAGCAGATTTTTATCGTCGGTGTTAAATGGGTGCATGCTTTTATAGATAGCGCTGAACAGGGAAACCGGCAGATATGACGAGCGCAGATGCGGTGCCATATAGTTAGGCACGCCAATCGAACGGTAATAAGAAAATTGCTCACCGAGGAACATATCCAGCCCCACGCATACCGTTGTTTTATCAAGCGGGAAAGACGGCCAGTTGCTCAGCCCCATATTCAGGTAGATAACGTTGGGCACGGTATAATCCGGCAGGTAGTACTTCATGAACTTAAAACCATCCGTAAGTTCTGCGTCCAGGGCCTTGGTATCGGGATAATGTGCTTTGATACTATCCTCGAGCGCTACGAAATCCTTGTAGGTAAGAAAGGGCTTTAATCCCTCACGGATACCCGTCACGGTATCATTGTAGTTGCCATGTATATTATAAGCCATTACTGTATCCAGGAAGTAGTTTAGAAAGTCGGGGTATTTAGCCTGCAATTGCTGCAGCCCGGCGCCTATGTGGTTGGTATCCAATGCATACAGATCCTTATCAAAATGGCGAGTCTCCAAACTCACCTTTACAGCAGATACGTCGGGGATGTTTTCGCTGGAGTTACCGCAGCTACCAAGAAGAAAAAACGCCGGAAAAATGAGAATAAACAGGTATTTCATGAAATGTAATGACTTTAGATCGTTGTAAATGTAAAAAAGGAAACGGGAAATAATTCAATAAGGCATGGCGAAGTTTATAACTCCAAAACGAAGCAATCAATTTCCTTTATTTTTGCGAATGCTTTGTCAGCAGTAAGAACAGGCATTTGCAGGAATTTAGCGGAAGCTGCAATAATAGCATCCGGAAGCTTTATCGCATACTTCCTTCTCGTTTTGATCGTCAATTCAGTTATTGCCTGGTTGAGCGTTATTTTAGTGCAGGCTGCCAGCATTTTCCTTATAATGGAATCTTGCGCTGAGGTAATCCCTTTTTTACTCAAAATCTCCATTTCCGTAAAAAAGCAGTAGCCCATCTGCTTTCGGCAAACGGAAGAAGTAATGGATTTTCATCGAGAAGGTAAATAAGCAATTGGTATCCGCGAGGTAGCTAATCCCATTCATTTCTAAGGTCTTTTTGAAATTTAAGCCCGTCTCCGAATTGTCCCTTTAGTTTTCCATAAAAATCAACCAAAGAGGATTTTGGCTGACGTTTTTTTTCAAGACGTTTTATTGCAGCTTCGATTTCTTTCCTGCTTTCTCCTCTCTTAATATTAATGACCATGACCGGTATATTGTCCTTTGTAAAGTTAAAATAAAATTCTTAAAACAATTTAGTCAACTATTACCGGGACACAATACTCCCAACCTACCACTTCTTGAAAATTACGTACACAGCAAGTATGATCAGGCAAAAACCAACAATGTGATTCCATTCAAAACGTTGCTTGAAGACGATCATCGAAAAGATCATAAAAACGACGAGTGTTATCGCTTCCTGTATGGTCTTGAGCTGCACAAGACTGAAAGGCCCGCCATTTTCCTTAAACCCTATCCTGTTCGCCGGCACCTGGAATACATATTCGAAGAAGGCCAGTCCCCAACTGATGAGGATCACGGAGAACAGCCCCAGGTTTTGCCCCCAGGTCATTTCTTTGAACTTTAGATGCCCGTACCAGGCGCAGGTCATAAACGTGTTTGATATAACCAGGAAAATGATCGTTGTAAATCCTTTCATTTTATTGTAATTCAAAAAGTAAAAATTAAAATAATGTTATACGGAAACACCATTAGCTGTATCTCTCTTCTGTTCAATAATCGTGCTAAGGCATGCCGGACAATAACAGGCTGCATTTTCTACCATCGGCATTACTGGTGGCAGCTTGCTGCACCAGCAGTCTGTGGGGCTGCACGCAAAGTTTGCCTTACACTGCGGGCATACCTTGTTTTTTTCTCTATTAGTCGTCATCGTTCGGCAAATTTAAGAAATCGCCGGGCCGGTTGGTTCGAAAATATGATTATCACCTTCACAATATGAAATATGTATTTCCAACACATTCGCCACCTTATATGAATAATTCGCCACCTTATTAATAGATTGTTACCAGTTTTATATAAATTGATCACTGAAAACTTGTGCCTATGGAATTCAGCCGCCGAAATTTTATCAGGTCAGCATCTGTGCTTGCAGCATTATCGCTCAGCGAGATACAATCGCTTACCGCAAAACAGATGATAAAAACCGACGGCAAAACCATTGCCGAAGATGATGAGGCCTACTGGCAGAACGTCCGGCAGCTGTTCCCACTCACAAAAGACTGGACTTATTTGAACAATGGCACCTTTGGCCCATCGCCCTACCCTGTTATCGAGGCGGTAAAAAACGGAATGCTGGATGCCGACCAGATGGGCAACTACGGCAGCTATGAGGCTACCATGCCAAAGATCGCCAAATTCGTAGGCGCAAACGACGACGAGATCGCACTGACCCACAATGTCACCGAAGGCATAAACATAGCTTGCTGGGGCGTGCCGCTGAAGAAAGGCGATGAAGTGATCGTTACGACGCACGAACATGTGGGCAATGCAGCCCCATGGATGAACCGGATGAAAGTGCACGGCATTGTATTGAAAAAATACACACCAGCATCAACGGCTGCAGAAACCCTGAACCGCATAGCCGCTTTGATAAATAAAAATACCCGCGCTATAGCTACCCCGCATATACCATGTACCCAGGGCCAGGTACTCCCTATTAAAGAAATATGCAAACTTGCTAAGGATAAAGGCCTATTCGCCTTGGTGGAGGCGCCCACGGTGCCGGCATGATGCATCTCGACCTTCATGATATGGGCTGTGATACCTATGCCAGCTGCTGCCACAAATGGATGCTGGGCCCTAAGGGTACCGGCTTTCTATATGTTCGAAAGGAATTCCAGGATACCCTTCAGGCCTTTTACTCTGGCGGCGGAACGGCAGACGATAAGTGGGATATCATGACCGATCCGGTAAGCATAGGTGGGTATGCGCAGAGTGCTCACCGG
>CAINOM010000527.1 GCA_903851455.1 uncultured Bacteroidota bacterium
GGTAGTTTATGACCATTTCGAGAATAAAGAAGCTATACTTACTGTTTTTAACCGTCGTGGATTTCAGCTGCTGGCAGATGAACTAAAAGCGGCTAAAGCAACCAAAACCGATGCGAAGGAGCAACTGGAAACAATAGCCTTTGCGTATTGGGAATTTGCATTTCAGCACAAAGAGTATTACCAGCTTATGTTTGGCCTGGGAATGCCCGGTTGTGAGGAGCTAGCAAAGGTACCGGAGTTGATGGCCTTTATGGAGGTGATGAGCTCTACCATAGGGCAGGTAGTTTCGGAAGGGAACAATAAGACAGCAGATGTGATCCTTAAAGTACGTTCCTTCTGGTCTACGATCCACGGGCTGGTTTCCATAAATCTCCTGGCGCCACCATCGGCACATGAAGGTGTTTCTAAGGACCAGATGAACAAAATGATACTAAACGATTTTATGAATGGCTTTTTAAAAGGGCTGACAGAATAGCTATAATTTTTACTGAATAAGTTAACACTGTTAGCATAAATTTCAATATTAAATAAATTAACGTAATAAAATTCAATAACTCAATTAACAACCAAAAACAAACCAAAAAAAATGAAAAGGATTTCAATTTTCGCGACAGGATTACTCTTATCAGTGTCATCAATGGCACAAACATGGTCTATTGACAAAGCTCATTCGCGCATAGGATTTGGCATTACCCACCTAGGCATTAATGAGATAGACGGAGACTTCAAAGTATTTGACGGTAAGATCACATCTGCCAAAGGCGATTTTTCTGATGCGACCATCGAGTTTTCTGCAGATATGAACTCTATAAACACAGACGTAGAGGCCCGTGACAAACACCTGAAAAGCGCGGATTTTTTCGATGTAGCTAATAATCCGACGATGACCTTTAAGAGTACTTCTTTTAAGAAAGAGAAAGGGAATAAATATCATGTAACCGGTAACCTGACCATGCATGGCGTGACCAAACTGGTGACCCTTGAAGCGGTACTTGTGGGCACTACGGTGCACCCGATGACGAAGAAGGAAATGGCTGGTTTCAGGATCACTGGTATCATCAACCGTATGGACTTTGGTGTAGGCTCAACAATGCCTGGCCCAATGCTGGCAGAGCAGGTGGAATTACAGGCAAATACAGAATTCAGTAAAGACTAAGGAATATGAAAAAAATAATTGGCTCACTGGCAGCCGCGCTTTTATTGGCAGTAACGTCTGCCTTTGCTCCCGCGCAGGGCTGGCAGATCACGGACAAGTATACGGTGCGTTTTACCGGTGGCGGCGAGGTAGGCGGAATTTTTAAAACCCTGAAGGGGACGATATTGTTTGATGAGCAGCATCCTGATGGCTCGAGTTTTGAACTCACTATCGATGTAGCCTCGATAAATACCGGCAACGGGCTGATGAATACGCACGCCAAAAGTGCAGAGTGGTTTGATGCAGCCCAATACCCCTTGATAAAATTCACGTCAAAGAAAATTGCAAAAACCGCGGGCGGCTACACGGTGACCGGCGACATGGAGATTCATGGTGTGAAAAAGGAAATGACGTTGCCGTTCAGCTTTAAGAGCAGTGGTGCAGCCGGTACATTCAGCGGCGCGTTCACCATCAACCGCAATGACTTTCATATAGGCAAGCCGGGTGGCGATGTTGATGAGAAAATTAAACTGGACCTGACAGTGCCAGTGGTAAAAAAATAATGCTTAAAAAGATCGGACTATGTTAAAACGATTGTTATTGCTGGGCGTTACTTCCGGGGTGTTAGCCGGGATCGTGGCGCTGATTTACCAGAAGGTATATTCTTCATCAGTGGGCGCAGATTTTTCGACCGTGGCGACGCCGGTGGGTATAATGGTATCCAATATCGTTGGGTGCATGGTTGCGGCGTTGGGGTACTGGATACTGAGCAAGTGGCTGAAAGGCAAGACGGAGATCGTGTTCAATTTTATTTTCGTGATCCTCTCTTTTGCCAGTATGCTTCCGGTCTTTGCTGCCAAGCTGCCGCTTACCATTAATTCGCCTGAACTGTTTCCCGGGCTGGCGATACCGATGCACTTTTTCCCGGCATTGGCATGGTCTACACTGGAGCCATTGTTTATAAAGAATGGAGAATAGAGACCTCTCCCCGGCCCTCTCCGGGGGAGAGGGTGAGGAGGAGTGAGTTGCGTATAGAGTTTAAGATAAAAATAATGACTCAATGAAAATAGATATCTGGTCAGACATAATGTGCCCGTTTTGCTACATAGGCAAGAGGAAACTGGAGGGCGCACTGGCGAAATTTGAACACAAAGACGATGTAGAGATCGTATGGCATAGCTTTCAGCTGGACCCGACCATGGCGTATGAGGCGGGAAAAGATATTCATACCTACCTGGCCGACCGCAAAGGGCAAACGCGCGATTGGTCTGTAATGGTGCACAACCAAATGACCGAGACTGCCAGGCGTGAGGGGCTTACCTACAATTTTGATACGGCCATCATCGCCAACTCTTTTGATGCACATAGGCTGATACAACTTGCAAAGACGAAGGGATTGGCAGATGCAGCTGAAGAGCGGCTGTTTCGCGCATACTTTACGGAGGGTAAGAATATCAGCGATCACAATACCCTGATGCAGATAGGCATGGAGATAGGGCTAGGTGTTATAGAGGTAGGGGAGATGCTGAACAGCGATGCCTTTGCGGCTGAAGTACATGCAGATATTCACAAGGCGCAGGTATTAGGAATACGCGGTGTGCCGTTCTTCCTGCTCGATGAGAAGTATGGGATATCCGGTGCGCAACCGGTAGAAGTATTTACCGATGGCCTGCAGCAGGCATGGGCGATACACGAAAGAGCAAAGCAAACAATAAAGAATGATACAAACGGTGCAGTATGCACGCCGGATGGCGTTTGCGAACCTGCAGGCAATGCAATAATTCAAAACAATTAATAACCATAAAAACAAAAAAAAATGAGCAACACAAAATGGGTATTAGACCCAACGCACTCTGAAGTGCATTTCAAAGTAAGACACCTGGTATCGCATGTAAGCGGACAGTTTAAAAAATTCGACGCGACCGTAGAAACAGACGGTGATGATATCGCCACTGCCAAGGTGCATTTTACGGCAGAGATAGATTCTGTATCTACCAACAATGAACAGCGTGACGGACACCTGAAAAACGGCGACTTTTTTGACGTTACCAATCATCCGCAGCTGATATTTGACAGCACTAAGATGGAAAAAGTAAATGACGAAAATTATAAAATGCACGGTGTGCTGAACATGCGCGGCGTAAAGAAAGACGTGGTGCTTGACGTAACATTCGGTGGCATAGCACCCGATCCATGGGGCAATATGCGCTCGGGATTTGGTGTTACCGGCAAGGTGAACCGTATGGATTATGGTGTAAGCTTCGGCGGCGTATCAGAGACAGGCGCTATAATGCTTGGGCATGACGTAACAATAAGCGCCAACGCAGAGTTTGTTAAAGAAAAGGCGGCTGCGTTAGCTTAGTTTACAGTCGGCAGTGTGCAGTTTGCAGAAGCGTATTAAAAATTCCATGCTCTACAGGCATGGAATTTTTTATTTATGCCGCATTTTAATAATTGCAATACTCAGTATAAATACTGATTTTTTGTGTCTGGCCAACCTATGAAGCGGCAACTGTGTCTATATTGCAAACAAAGCATTCTTATGAAAAAAGCATTTCTTTCCCTATTGCTGGTGGCCTGTGTCGCTGTTGCCGCGGTAATATCCTGCAAGAAGGTAGTGAGTAATCCCACTACGATCATCAATAGTTCGCAATCGCTGAACCAGTTGTTTGCAGGGCTGCGGTATATGCCGCAGAGCATGAGTGTGCAGGCGGGTAGGGATACTGTGGTGTACGGTACCAATGGCACGCTGCTTCATTTTTATGTAAACTCGTTTAAGACAGCCACTGGAAGTGTTATCACGAGTGGCACGATAAATTTACAATTAGTGGAAATGTACAAGGCGCGCGATATCATATGCAATCGCGCCTCAACTATGGCAAACGGGAAGATACTGGCGAGTGGTGGACAAGTTTCAATAAACGCGAGCATGGATGGGCAAACAGTATACACGAACGGATACGGAATTGGATTTCCGCACGCAAATTCGTCAGGTACGCACATGGCGCTGTTTTACGGAGGAACAGGAAATGATGATTCTGTAACTACATGGTCGCAGAGTGATACGACAAATCTGGGTAATGTCGCTCATGGTACTACTTCGGATTCAACAAGTTCCGGGCATGGTGCAGCAATGTTTATTTTCGATTCCTGTACGAATTTTACTTACATTAATTGCGACTGCTTTTATAACAATGATTCGCCGAAAACGTCAGTTAATATAATACTACCGGACACTACTTTTAATCCTGGTAACACCCAGGTTTTTGTGGTTTTGCACAATATTAGCGTGTGGGGCAGTATACCTGATACAACCATTGCTGTACTAACTAGTTATGATAATACGGGTTCTTCAAACTACGTCGCCGCGACGAACACACTCACTGTAAAAACTGAAGGACAAACTAATACTATTCCGGCGGGACTAAACTATGAACTTGTGGTGATTACCAATAAGAATGGCCAGTTTTATTACTGGGAAACAACAGGTGTAGTCCCGCATAATGGAATAATCGTTAATGCAGCCCTTGCACCGGAATCGCCGAGTGATATTGCATCGCGGCTATTGGGGTTATGACATAAATAAACAAGCCAGCCCTGATCGGGACTGGCTTGTTTATTTATGTATTTCTTATGCCCACACATACTGCTTCTTATTCAGCAGCAGCGCTTCGCCGGCAATGGTCTGCTCGCCGGTGGCGGCATCATATACGGCACACTCATAAAGGATGCGGTTCTTTTCTTTAATGATCTCTTTTACTTTTATCACTGCTTCGTAAGTAGTATCTACAAACATTGGCTTGAGCCATTTGATGTTCTGGCTCATGTACACATGACCATCAGCATACCAAAGCGCACCGAATATCTTAGTGAATACACTGGCACCGAGGAAGCCATGAATGATGTTGCGGCCAAACATACTTGCTTTGCCAGCAGCAGCATCAATGTGCAGGGGGTTGGTATCGCCGCTTACGCGCGCATAAGTGTCCACATCATCCTGCGTATAGCTGTATTTGTGGCGGAATTCGTCTCCGATCTGTAACATAGTTTTGTGTGTTTTTTTGTGGGCGAAAGTAATGAAAAAAAAAGACCTCTCCCCATCCCTCTCCGAAGGAGAGGGTGAAGTAGAATGAGTTATGTACAATTTGTAATTTTTAAAAGAGGTTTTTCGCTACTGATCAAACACTAAGCCTGCAACAGCTTACAATGGTGAGCGTCAACTCCTCAAGGGTTAAATAATTGTTAGGGAGCCAATAAATAGAGAATTTTACATTTGTTTAACTTTAGACGGGCTACATTTGCAGCGCGAAAAAGGGGTAAAAGAGGAGATAACGAAGACTGAGGCTAAATGA
>CAINOM010000528.1 GCA_903851455.1 uncultured Bacteroidota bacterium
AAGTTCTTTAAAATGGCGTGATAACATTTTTATAAAGTAGGAGTACATCGTCCAATCGAAAAAATGGTATTTTAAATTGCCCCGCTTCAGGTCGGGGTAGGAGTAGGTCGATCTCTCGGGCTTTAGCCGAAATACAACGCGCGGCGCGCACTCTCCACATTTACTTGTTTGGGCTATAGCCCGTCTTTTGTTTATCGCATCCCCCGACCTGAAGCGGGACAATTGGCGCCGCTACAACTTTCCTGGGAATTATCGCGCCTCAATCTCCTCAAAAAGAAGGTAGCTCCTTCCGTCAAACCTGATCTGTAGCTGAGGCTGCTGATACCATGGCAAATCCCGGCTGGTTTTTGCATGCGCCTGTATGTGCAGGTGCGGCTCCAGGCTGGCACCGGAGTTGCCCGCCAGCCCCAGCGGTTGACCTGTGGCAACCATATCTCCCTTTTTCACAAATACACTGCTTTGTTTCATATGCCCGAGGAAGACCCACTCCGCATCGGTCTCTATCAGCACCATATTCAGATTGGTCGGGCCGCGTTTTCGGGATGGCGGTATATTATCCGGGTTATCGCATTCAGTTTTTGCAATAACCCCCGCGCAGGGACTGTAGATGGTGTCATTGAATATTTCATAGTCTTCCAGCCGCTTTGAAAAAATATGCCTGGCGCGGTTTCCTGCATTGTTCAGCTTTATAATATCCATGGCAAACAATGTTCTGCGCCCACCATAATGAAATACATTAGTGGGCAGCCCATTACCACCCTGGAAGACAAAGTAAGTGCCGGACTTGAAGGGTAGTGCGAGGTTGGCTACACCGTATGGTTTGCCAGCCGTACCGGTAAAGTAGAGTATCGTCAGCGTCAGGAAGACAACGAGAAGAACGCCATTAAGAATATTTTTCGATGGTGCTCTGTTGCCAGCGCCTTGTTCTTTCTTTCTCACTGCCGAAAAAACGAGCATTGCCACGAAACACAGCACAAATACATACTTGCCATACACCGAGATAAATACCCAGGTGCCGTAGAGGTACATAACAACGGCCAATCCGGTAGCCACTAATAATGGCAACCATGAAGCCGCCAGTGGCCGGTTGCTGTTTTTCCACAATATCCAAAGGCTCCAAAAAGAAAACAACAGGGTAGCGGCCAGCAGGCTATAGACGATCATGTGGAAATAAATGTTGTTGAGGACCCGGAATTAATATTCAATAAGCTGATCTACATCTGTATACCCGGGCGGCAACGGATGGGTGCTCAGGAATGCATCTTTAGCAGCTAGATCAACAAATTTTCCTTTCGCCACGAGCTTGCATTTTACAAGCTCTGCAATCACGGACTGGGGAAAGTTTGGTTGTCCGCCTATAATGCCTTGCTTTTTGTCATTTAAGAATGTAACGACATATCCAGCGTCACCCTTTACCTCTATACGGCTATTGTGTATGGTCATTAGCGGCTCGCCATTGAGGCTGAGAACGGAATACAGGTATGGCGGCCTGGGTGATTTCGTGAACAGCGCATATTTTTCGAGGCCTGAATAGATGGTGTCGTTTCGCAGCGATATTGTTTGAGCTCCCGACAAATGAGCGAGCAGCATGCAAAAAACGAAGATGATATTGGTTTTCATAAGCGGCTGATGGGGATGACTAAATATTAATAATTAGTTTATTAAAGTTATAAAAAAAACTTTTTGCAAGGCATTTTTTCAAAACATAACCTAGGTGAAGTAAAATAACTTATTTTTATTGCCGCCTCAACAATGGTTCTATGAAGAATAAACTGATCGCACTTATTTCTGTACTTTGTCTTATGTGTTTAGCTCCGGCTGCGCACGCAGGTTTTGTAGTTAAAAAATCAGCAGAAGCTGCGGTTGTGTACCATGTACTTGCGTCAGGTACCAGCACTTCGCGCACTGAAAAGGCATCTGGTTTTATTGCGAAGGTTAATAAAGCACTTTCATTTTTGCATCCTTATCGCACTGCCAAGGCTAGTGAGTGGGTGGGTATCGCCGCCATAGGCTTTGGGCTTCTCGGCCTTCTTGTTCCTGGTCTCAATTTGCTGGCTATATTGTTTGGTGTGCTGGGCATGGGCAGGGGATGCAAGGTGCAGGGCCTGGCCGTCACAGGTTTTATCCTTGGCGTGGCTGAGCTGATCCTTTACCTGCTCGCGGGCGTTACTGTGCTTTCGCTGATCCTGCTCTAGAAGATCACCACTCCACGGTACATATACACTGTAACTGATATTTACTATATTTGATTCCATAAACTACCGATTTATGAAGAACGTGCTACTATGCCTGCTTTCAGTTGTTTTCCTGCTTTCTGTTGTGCCTTCAGCACAGGCTGGCTTCGTTTTTAAAAAGCATGCGCTCACTGCTGTTAGTGCAAATACGGAGCACACAACGGTAACGGCAACCAGCCAGTCTGCTAAGAGCAGTTCACATCCCATTTATCAGCGTGTGGCATATGGCGGATGGCAGGGCATTTTCGCCCTGCTGTGCGGTGTTGCCGGTTTCTTCTGGGGCGGTTTTGCAATATTGGCGGTACTGTTCGGTTTCCTGGGTATGGGCGGACGCCATAGAAATCATGGAATGGCAATAGCCGGTTTCGTGATGGGAGTTGCCGTTATTCTGCTCGCCATATTCACGGGCTTCTGGGGTTTTGCACTATATTAATCTCCGATTGCCCTCGTCGGAAATTCCTTACCGGTTTACTTTATAGATACG
>CAINOM010000529.1 GCA_903851455.1 uncultured Bacteroidota bacterium
AAGCCAAATTCGTTAGGAGCATAAGACATTACAGGCAGTGTAAAGGTTCCGCCGTCATCATTATATTCTCCTTCTTCCTGTTTGAAATTTTCCAGGAAACGACCATCCCTGTCTTTGTCTATGCCGGGTGATTTTGGTTCAGCTGGCTTGTTATTGAGCGCCAGCATTGAAGTGCTATCCACGGCTACACTGTCACGAACGATAACTGTGCTGTCGAGAATAACTTTTGCGGCAGTGTCTTTCTCTGGTGCGAGGGTCTGATCCGAATTTTCAGGGATCTGGTCCATGATTGTCGTTCCTTTCATATCGCCGCCTGCCGCGTATACCCATTGTGCTTCTGACGGAAGGCTGTAATTCAAACGGTAATATTTAAGGTAATCGGCGATCCACTCATAATTGGTCGTTGCTTTTGAACGCCAGTAAGCATAGGCTTTTGCCTGCTTCCAGGTAACGCCCACGACAGGGTAGTCATCGAATGGAGGAGTAGAAAAATAGTTCTCTACAAGGATGTCAACCTGGGCATTGGTAAGGTCTTTTACCCAGATCCTTTCATCCGGATATACATTCACTGTTTCGTATGCGAGCTCACCGATCTTAGCCTTAGGGTTAGTGCCGAGCGACCTAACATAGCCAAAGGTAAACATGTAAAGATCCTGGCGGATTTTTCCCTCTGCATCATACATTGGCGCCAGCTTCTTCTTTATTTCTTCATCGTTGCTTTCGAAGATGTCCTTATGATTGACTTTAGACCAGTTAATGCGCCTCTTAGACCAGTTGGTAGTGTCCTTAACCGGTGCAGCATCAGCCATGTCTTTCTGGATGAAGTTCAGAGAGTCTTTCTTCGTAGTGTCGCTTACAGACTTGTCTGCGGTCTTGCTATCCTCGTCTTTATCTTTTGAAGCAGTTTCGGGAGCATCATAAAAATATTTTTCGTCTTTCAGGTAGTTGGTAACCGCGATCGAGTCGATAACCCACTCTGTGAATAATCTGTATTGCTGGTTTGTTGTCTCTGTTTTATCGATGTAGAATGAAGTGAGGCTGACTCTTTTCTTGCTGGAAGTATCGGTAGAAGACTGGCTATACCTGATCGTAACAGAACCGCCAGGGATGTACACCATTCCGGGAGGCGCTGCAAGTGTGATGTGCCGGAATGGAATTACCGGGCGGGTACGCGATTTTGTTTGAACTGGATTTGGGTTTTCAGCATTGGGATGGCTTTTCTGAGCAAAGCCCGGCGTTGATAAAGAGGATGCCACAGCAACTAATACCACGGCCAATAATTTGGAGCTCTTTACGTACATACGAATTATTTTACTATTTTAACAAAATGCTTCTAAAAAAATTAAAGCTAAGCGGTATTTTACAACGGGAAAACCGGTAACAATTACCTAATAGAATTTACGCTTATGATCGAGGGAAATATTGCCAATTATTGCCCTTCTCTTAACCATCGGCGCCATGCTATATTCCCATTGTAATACCTTGGCTGGAAGTTATAAAAATAACCCAACAAGATACACTATGCCTAATTTGCGTAAAGATAGATAAGTTATTGTAAACGCAAAAAATATTTCTGAAAAGTTAA